>CAKTNU010000134.1 GCA_934589325.1 uncultured Oscillospiraceae bacterium
GCTCAGAGGCCGGCGGTCAGAGTACTGCGAAAATGCCCAATCGTACAGTCTGCAATGGTCGTTCCAATCGTCGGGATCCGACAGGGTCACGCATATAAAGCGCGTCCCTTCGCGCTCGCAGCAGCTGACAAGACAGCGCCCGGCAGCAAGCGTATATCCCGTCTTGCCGCCGATGCAGCCGTCACAGCGCCACAGCAGCTTGTTATGATTATAATAGCTCTGCTCGCCCACCTGCTTTGATGATGCCGAAATTATGCGGGCAAAATCATCGTTCTGCATGCAATAGTCCATCAGCAGCGCCATATCCCGGGCTGTAGAATAGTGCTGCTCGGCATCGAGTCCGTGCGGGTTTGAAAAAGACGTGCCGGTCATGCCGAGGCTCCGCGCCTTCTCGTTCATAAGCGCAGCAAATTCCTCATTGCTGCCTGCCGTATATTTTGCCAGTGCGTCAGCCGCGTCGTTTCCGGAGACCAGCAGCAGCCCATACAGTAATTCCTCAACCGTTACTGTCTGCCCCGGTCTGAGATACATTGACGAGCCCTCTATCCCGCAGGATGCCGCGTCTACCTCAAGCTCGGAGTCAAGCTCACAGTTTTCGATAGCGACAATGGCTGTCATTATCTTCGTCGTACTCGCAATGAGCAATTTTTCATCGGCGTTTTTCTCGTATATTATCTCACCGCCGGAGTGCATTACGACAGCACTTCCCGCGCTGGTCTCCGGCGGCTCCATGGCATATGCATGTGCAGGAAATGCCAGGAAAATCGCCGCAATGACAGCAAAAATACTTCTTTTCAACAATAAGCACCACCCTTAAAATGATTTGGGCAGTGCTTATTATTGACATCTGTCGTTCAGCTTATGCTATTGTCAGCCCTTCTGCTTTTCGATAAAGCTGTCGACCCGGTCAATGACCTGCGGGACAAGGTCGATTATCCTGTCTACGGTATTGCTGGCAGGAGGAGTGACGTTTATCATGCGAATATTGCCCTCCTTGATGACAAGGAAGCCCATCGGCTCTATCTTGACGCCGGTCGCGTTGCCGCCGCCGTAGGGTCTGCTGCCATCGGCTTTCTTGGAGCCGAGCTCCACACCGCCGCCGCCGAAGCCTACGCTTATTTTTGAGATGGGAACAAGCGTTATGCCGTCAGGAGTGTAGATAGGGTCGCCGACTACGGTGTCGACCTTGAGAATGTTCTTCACGCTCTCCATTGTGTTCTGCATGAGTTCGCCGATAGGGTTGTTATCCATTTTTGTCCATCCTTTCCTCTGCCTGTATGTTTTCTTCTGTCTTATCTATATTTGTTTCTTTATTCTCTTCGTTCTCACCGTCAGCAGACAAGCCCTTTGCAGCGCGTTTTTTCTTCGCCAGCCGCAGTTTATTCTTTATAAGTATGCCCAGTGCGCCAAAAGCTATAATGAACAGTCCCTCAAAAAGCTGCCCGATACGCATAGTCACGGCGATCCCGGCATCAATGCTCATGCTGTCTGCCGTGAAGTCGACATCCGTGCGGACATCGGACTCCTGCACGCGGAATTTCTTTCTGCACAACGGCGCAAGGGACGACAGCGCACCGTTTACATATCCGTAGATAAGCGCTGTATTATACGGGTCGTCCCCGGCCGCGGTGAAGTGCAGCAGGAATCTGTCCACCCTTATGGTCAGGATACGTCCGACACCGTGCAGGACTTTTTTGACAAGCGCCATAATCTCGTCCCGCGTAAAGTCTAATTTGAGTTTCAGCCGTTTTTTCGGCTTTTCCTCCGCGGGCGGCTTATCTGCCGGCGGAGGAGTCTCCTTTGGCTTCTCCTTCTTGTGGCGGTTCTTGAGCTTTTCGACTATCGGCCCGTCAGGGTATAGCTCGATCAGTCTGCCGCAGACCTTAGCCGAGACCTTGGCGCTACCTCCGATATACTCGGTGTCAATGCCGACACGCACAAGAGATATCAGCAGCAGAACAAGAATTATCAGCCCCAGTACGGACAGGACCGTTATGCCGAGGATCTTAAGTATAACGCCTAAAATGTGAAGCACTGCCAACTACATCACTCCTTGGTTTCCGACTCCGTTATCTCGCTTATAGTCATTTGGTCGCGGTTCTGTGCATTTTGGATCTCATCTATCGCCTGCTGGAGCTTCTCTACGCCCTCGCTGCTGCTCATGTCCGGCAGCGGCGGAAGCTGGTCAAGGCTCGTAACACCCATGGTGCGCAGAAACACATCCGTTGTTCTGAACAGCGACGGTCTGCCCGGCACGTCAAGGCGGCCGCAGACCTCGATAAGCCCGCGCTCAGTCAATGCGCTGACGGTGTAGGAGCTGTCCACGCCGCGGACCTGATCTATATACGCTCTCGTGACGGGCTGAAAGTACGCTACGACTGCAAGCGTTTCCAGCGCTGGCTGGGACAGCATCGGCGGCTTGCGCTGCTCAAGCGTCTTTGTAATGTATGGTGCGTATTCGGGAGCAGAGCACATCTGGAGCTTATCCTCCAGGCGAAGTATCCTCATACCTCGCTGCTCGCGCTCATATTTCTCCGCAAGCTCGGCAGCACATAAGGAGACTTCCTTCTCCTCCGCACCAAGCACCAGCGAAAGGCGCGCTATCGGTACGCTCTCCCCCGCCGCAAAAAGTATGGCCTCAACAGCCGATGATATATCCATAAATTTCACTCAACGATCTTTTCGATTATCTCGTCCACGTCGCCGCCGGTAAAGCTAAGAGAGTAGCCGTTGTCGGCGCGGTCGATATGTATACTGCCCATGCTGCACAGCTCCAGCACGGAGATGAATGTCGCAACCACCTCACTGCGGCTGCGGCATGTGGAATATAGCTCAGTCAGATACACGCTGCCGCTCCGCAGCAGGTCGATTATCTGACGGCTTTTATCCCGCACACTGTAAATGATGCGCTTCGGCACCGCGGACGTCAATTCCTCCGGCTCGGCCATACGACCGCCGCGGGAATATATGCCCGCAAGCGCTTTAAAGAGGTCGACCGGCTCGTGCCGGTATTCATATTCTTTCGTAGTCTTCGGCAGCGGCTCCGGCAGCTTCGAGAAATACAGCAGACCAAGCTCGGATGCAGTCTTGAGCTGGGGTATCACTTGCTTTACCGCGCTTAGAGTATCTCGGCTTTTGAGCTGTTCAAGCGATGCCATAAGGATTTCCAGCTCAGAGACCTCTTCCTCCTGCGTCAGCAGCATTTTAGTCTTGATATAAAGCAGATGCGATGCCATCTGTACAAACTCGCTTGCTATTTCAAGGTCGAGCTTCTGCATCTCATCCAGATACTCGAGATATTGGTCAAGTATCTCGGATATTTTTATATCGCGTATCTCGATCTTATTTTTCGACAAAAGCATCAGGATAAGGCTCAGCGGCCCTTCAAAGTCCTGAAGCTCGTTTTTCTCGCGGACAATGCCTTCGAGATAAAAGCTCGGATTTTCCATGTAACGGCTCACATATTCAGGTATAGAATAGTTTAAAAACGATATCGCACGCAAACTGCGCAATAGGGATGAACGCCTGATACAGCCATTCGACCGCGGCATCCAGCGGCTTGCCGAGAACGCCTGTAGCAACCAGCAGCATCATGACTATAGTACCGTAACGCTCATAGCGCATGAGCTTATAATAGCTCTCGTCACTCATCAGGGAAAAGAGGACCTTTGACCCATCCAGCGGCGGCACCGGAATAAGGTTGAACACTGCAAGGCCGATGCTTATATAGGCAGTTATCATTATCATCTGCAGGAAATACTGCCCGACGGAGCTCATATAAAGAGGAATATACAGCAGCCCGTATATGAACAGGAATACGACCGCAATAATAACATTGCTCACCGGCCCCGCAAGAGCGGTTATCGCCATGCCGCGTTTTGGATTTTTGAACTTATACATATTTACCGGCACGGGCTTTGCCCAGCCGAAATGAAACACGACCATCATGATAAGTCCCATGATATCGAGGTGCTTGATTGGGTTGAGCGTGAGCCGCCCGGCCTTTTTCGCCGTATCGTCCCCAAGCCGGTATGCAACGAGACCGTGGCTCAGCTCATGGAGCGTGATGCAGACAAGGGCGGGAATGACACTGAGAAGCATGTTCAGAAGATACGTGAAATCAAAGCCGTCCCATATTGATCTAAGTGCGTTTATATCGCTCACCTCCGTGATTATTTTATTTTAACAAATAAATACGGAAAACACAAGTGCAGGAGAGAAGAAAACTCTCCTGCACTTAAATTTTATCCTGTGACTTTGAGTATTTCTGCCAGCAGAAGTTCCCTGCCCTGTCCCTTTTCCGCCGAAAACGGGATGAGCGGCACACTGTCGGGCAGCGCCAGCGTCTCGCGGATGAGCGCCATATTGGGCTCTATCTCGCTTTTTTTCAGCTTATCAAGCTTGTTTGCGACGACCACCATCGGGCATCCGGAATTTTTGAACCACTCGGCCATCGTCACATCGTCCGCCGTCGGCTTATGACGCGCATCAACGATCATGACGCCGAGATCCATAAGTCCGGCTTCGGCAAAGAAGCTTTCCATCAGTCTGCCCCAGCGCTCCTTCTCACTCTGCGAGACCTTCGCGTAGCCGTAGCCCGGTAGATCGACAAAGTAGACACGGCCATCGATGAGGAAATAGTTGACGTGTATCGTTTTGCCGGGCTGGGCTCCGACTCTCGCAAAATTTTTGCGGTTGAGCATACGGTTGATCACGGAGGATTTGCCGACATTAGATTTTCCGGCAAAAGCGATTGCCGGGACGGAGGAACGGACGAATTGCTGCACAGATGCGGCGGATTTTATAAACTCCGCCTTATTTACGTTAAGTCCCGCCATCACGCACCTACTGTCTTACCGCGCTGCCGGTGCCTGCGCCGACAAGCTGCGGCGGGCAGAACGCGCTGCCGTCACCGGAGCGGACAAGCGCAACATCGAGCACCTTGTCCACATGATCCGTAGGCACAAACTCGAGCGCATGGCGCACGGTCTGATCAATATTCTCAAGGTCCGGCTCATTATCGGCCGGAATGATCACCGTTTTGACACCTGCACGCAGGGCCGCCATCGTCTTTTCACGCAGGCCGCCAATGGGCAGGACTCTGCCGCGCAGCGTTATCTCTCCGGTCATGGCAACATCGTGCCGCACGGGAGCGCCTGTAAGCGCAGAAATAAGCGCGATAGTGACGGTGATGCCGGCAGAGGGGCCGTCCTTGGGGATGGCGCCCTCCGGGAAATGGATATGTATATCC
>CAKTNU010000135.1 GCA_934589325.1 uncultured Oscillospiraceae bacterium
TCACCCGACCATCGGCAACAATGTCCTTATAGGCGCCGGAGCTAAGGTACTCGGCCCGTTCACCGTCGGCGATAACAGCCGTATCGCGTCAAACTCCGTTGTTCTCGGCGAGATACCGCCTGACAGCACCGCGGTCGGCGTGCCTGCGAAGGTGGTCAGGATAGCGGGAAAGAAGGTCAATTACGTCGGCGATGTGGATCAGGTCAGCGTGTCCGACCCTGTCAGCGCAGAGCTCACAGCGCTCCGCCGCGAATTGAACGAATTGAAGGAAAAAATAAACGAACAGCAGGGAAACACACCGGAAAGGTAACTACAGAGCATGAATATTACGGTATATCTCGGCGCGAACGAGGGCAGCGATCCCGCTCTCGGCGCGGCGGTAAGGGAGCTTGGTACGTGGATAGGCGAGAGCGGCCGCACACTTGTCTACGGCGGCTCAAAATCCGGACTGATGGGAGAGCTTGCATTGAGCGTCATGGCGGCGGGCGGCGAGGTCACAGGAGTGGAGCCGCAGTTCTTCATAGACGCCGGCTATGTGATAGACGGACTCAAGGAGCTCATCGTCACGCGGGATATGACAGAGCGCAAGACCAAAATGATAGAGCTTGGCGACGCATTTATCGCTTTTCCCGGCGGCACAGGTACGCTGGAGGAGATAACGGAGGTCATGTCCAAGGTGTCGCTCAAGCAGCTGGATGCGCCGTGCATCCTGTATAACCTGAACGGATATTATGACAGCCTGCGGGCACTCCTCGAGCATATGAAGGAAATGGGGCTGTCGTCGGACGAACGTCAGCAGGGCATATATTTTGTCGGCGATCTGGACGAGATAAAAAGAATAATCGACGGCTGATATGAAAACCGCCCTCTGTGATCTGATCACGGAGGGCGGTTTCAGCCTGTCAAAGGACCTTTTTCGACATCTTGTTTACCACACCTGCCAGCGGAGGACGAAGGCGATAAAATAAAGGATCCCGGCGGCGGTGCATGCGGCAGTCAATGCAGGATCGATGCGGGGATCCTCTGCGTCGATGGAAAAAGCCAGCGGTATGGGCAGCAGCGCGATGAGATATCTCGGTGCACTCAGAAGCCATGTAGCACCGGTCGCGACAACGAAATAGGCTATAAACCATGCCGTATAGCTGGGTCTCAGCTTTTTCGCGGCGGCAAGCATTGCGGCGAGACTGCCGAAGCAGGCGATAAGATTCGGCAGCCACAGCCCGAGCAGAACGCACGGATCGTCCGCCGCACTTTTTATCGCGTGCTCCGTCTGATGTGCGGCCGTGTTGAAAAACCAGCCGAGCCGCTGACCCCAGTGCTCACTTTGGTACTGCATGAACTTGAACGGATCTCCGGCCACGAGATAATTTATGACGCAGTACGCGGCGAAGCCCAGCGGGATGATGAACAAGGCTGCGAGCCTTGCCGCAAGGCGTTTTCCAGAATGGCCGCAGACACTGTCTTCGCGGGTATAGGCGGCGATCGCCTCAAAGAACAGCGGCACGAACAGCATGACGCCGAGCGAGCGCGTGAACGCGGCCAGTGCGCCGAAAAGACAGCCGACCAGCCACTTTCCGGTCCTTGCAAAGTAGACGCATGCGGCGCACAGCAGCAGGAACAGACTTTCGCTCATGGGCGCGGCGAAGAAAAATACGCCAGGCAGCAGGCAGAGATATTTTATCGTCCGCAGAGCATCGTGCCGCGAATAATCCAGCCGGAGCAGCCTGTATATGATGCAGCCGGCACCGGCAAACGAGAGTGCCGAAACGATGAGCCCGGAATACAGGTAGTTTCCGACTGCAAGATTTACAAGCCGGACAGCAAGCGGGTAGCCGGGAAAGAAAACGAGCTGGACAAGCCGGTCGACAGGCCCTTCAGACAGATACCAGTCGCGGGCGATGTCGAGATAATGCTGGCTGTCCGTGCATGTCCAGAACGTGAGGCTCTCGGCGAAGCTCTCGTCATAGCCGAGGAGACGGCGCACGAGAAACGCGGCCAGAAGTATTGCCGCATCAAGAAGCAGCAGCCCGACAAAGAGGGCAAGCTCGGTTTTCTTATCCTCGCGGCATCGGGCAACGGCTGCAGCACTGCCACCGCGCCAGAAGCGCATCCACTCCGGCACAAAGCGCAGGCATACAGCTGCAAATAATGCCGCGCTGAGCACGGCGGCGGCAAGCCCAGGCACCGTGACCTCCGTATGTACCAGCCAGAGCAAAAATACGGCGGCAAGTGCGGCAAGTCCGGCGGCGGATATCCAAAATTCAGGTGTTTTGTATCTGTTTCTGCTCATAAATGTTCTTTCTGCGGACAAACGGGCAATATAAATGCCCGAAACCGTTTATAACTGCAATAAGTCATGCCGGGCTGATAGGCCCCGGCTCAGACGACGGATCGAGATCGATGCCGATATTATAGCAGAAAAGCGCACGGGTGACAATCATTATAAATACCATGAACTCAGATCGGACGGAAGCTGTGATACCGGATCGGCTGCCGGAAAAAGCAGGACTCCCGGACCTTAAGGTCCGGAAGTCCTGCTGAATGGAGCTATCGGCTCACTCGACGCTTATCATGTAGTAGTACACGGGCTGACCGCCGGATACCACACTGACCTCCGCATCGGGGAAGCAGTCGATAATGGTCTTGGCGGCGTCCTGTGCGTCGTCCTCCTGAACATCAGCGCCGTAATACACGGTGATGAACTCGGGACTTATCTCATCGAAGGCCCAGCTGAGCTCCTTGAACAACGTTTTGATGTTCACATAGCTGCCCAGCAGTGCACCGTCCAGCAGCGCCAGATACTCGCCCGCATGGATGACGTGACCGTCAAAATCGGAGTCACGTGCGGCATAAGTCACCATCGCGGTATGAACGTTTGCTATGGCCTCCTTCATGTCGGCCACAAGCTGCTCTTCGCTGCTCTCGGGGTTGAAGTTCAGCAGCGCGGAGATTCCCTGCGGAACTGTCTTGGTAGGCATGACGATGACCTTTTTATCGGTCAGCGGAACGCACTGTTCGGCCGCCATGATGATGTTTTTGTTGTTCGGGAACACGAACACGGTCGAGGCCGGGGTGCGGTTTATCTCTTTGAGAATGTCGTTCGTGGAGGGATTCATTGTCTGGCCGCCGGTGACTATCGCGTCCGCGCCCAGCTCCTTGAACAGCGCCTCCATGCCTGCGCCTGCGCAGACTGCGACGATGCCGTACTCCTTCTCGGGCGCGGCAACGGAGTTTTCACTCTCTGCGGCCTCGAGCTCGGCTTCGATCTGCTCGAGATCGTCCGTGCTTTGAGCCTTTTTGCCGGCGAGTATGTCGTCGTGCTGGGTGCGCATGTTTTCTATCTTCGCAAGCTCGAGAGTGCCGTATTTCTGCGACTCGTTGAGCGCGTCTCCGGGGATGTTCGTGTGGACGTGGACCTTGAAGGACTCGTCGTCCTCGCCGATAACGAGGGAGTCGCCTATGCTGTTGAGGTAAGCACGCAGCGGGTCGAGGTCAACGTCCGGGTCGTTCTTGCGGACGATGTACACGGTGTCGAATGCAAAGGTGATGTCTTCGGTGTCAAATACCTCGAAGGCGGTCTTTTCCTCGGCCTGGGCGTGGGGCTTCGCGGCCGCTGCCGGCGCGGAGACCTCGCCGCGCAGGGATGCGAGCATGGCCTTGAGTATCGTCATAAAGCCCATGCCGCCCGCGTCCACGACGCCGGCCTTCTTCAGCACGGGATTGAGGTTGACGGTGTCCTCCAGTGCCTCATTGCCCGCGCTTATTGCGCACTCCAGCGCACTTTCAAGGCTGGAACCCGCGTTCGCGGCCTCGACCGCGGCGGCGGAAGCAAGACGGGAGACGGTGAGGATCGTGCCCTCCGCGGGCTTCATGACGGCTTTGTATGCCGCGTCAACACCATCGGCCAGAGCCCCAGAAAATTCGACCGCACCTGCGGTCTCCACGCCCTTAAGACGGCGGGAAATACCGCGGAACAGCAGCGACAGGATAACGCCGGAGTTGCCGCGTGCGCCGCGCAGCAGCGCGGACGCGACGCAGGACGCCGCCGCGTCGATGGCGTCAAAATTCTTCTTCCGCAGCTCGGCGGCGGCGCTGTTCATGGTAAGACTCATGTTGGTGCCGGTGTCGCCGTCAGGGACGGGGAATACGTTAAGGTCGTTGATTATCTGAATATTGTCGCAGAGCGCGGCGTCCGCGCAGAGCATCATTTCTTTAAACGCCGCAGCGTCAATATAATCTCTCAAGTGAAACACCTCCGGGGCAAGCTGGCTTACCCGATAATTGTATCTATATAAACATCCACGCTCTTTACGGGTACGCCGGTGGACTTGGCGAGCTTGTAGCTTACCTCGTTCATGATGCTGCGGGAGACGGCGCTGAAGTTGACACCGCGGTCGACCCCGATGTGCAGCTCAAGTGAGACGCTGCCCACATCGTCAAAATGCACTACGATGCCCTTTGACATAGACTCGCGCCGGAGAAGCTGCCAGGGGCCGCCCTCCTTGCTGCACGCAACCATTCCCTTGACACCGAAACAGCTTGTTGCGGCGTCTCCGGCAAGATTCGTAAAGACCTCGCTGGTGATGCTTATCGTGCCGATGTCGTTAGTTATATTCACCATAAGATACGAGTTCCTTTCCGTTCGTTATTTATCGGCCGGAAATCATGGCCGATGTATGATTATAATATAAATTTTCCGCAAACACAAGAACTATTTCTCGCGAAGAGTGCTCATAATACGAATATCTTTTGGTCATTCCTACAAAGATGCGTATCCGGTACATCAAACGAGGATTTTTGCACTAATTTTACTCTTATCATCTGTTTACATTTTCACGTTTTAATGTTATATTTAATCTGTCTGTACAGGACAATGGCAAATATTTTTTATGGAGATGAAAAATAGAAATGCAGAGACACTTCAAGACAATGGACGGCAACAACGCGGCCGCCCATGTATCCTACGCATTTACCGAAGTCGCCGCTATCTACCCCATCACCCCGTCCAGCCCTATGGCCGACTATGTCGATCAGTGGTCTGCCGCGGGCAGAAAGAATATCTTCGGCACCACCGTCAAGGTGCAGGAGATGCAGGCTGAGTCCGGCGCGGCCGGCGCTGTTCATGGCTCCCTCAACGCAGGTGCTCTGACCACCACCTACACCGCATCTCAGGGTCTGCTGCTGATGATCCCGAACATGTACAAGATCGCAGGCGAGCTGCTGCCCGGCGTGTTCCACGTCAGCGC
>CAKTNU010000136.1 GCA_934589325.1 uncultured Oscillospiraceae bacterium
GCCCGGTGCTCATCGTAAACGGTCAGATGGAGGATCCCGCCGTTCTCAACACCGGCATGAACCCCCGCTCCGCCATCGGTCAGCGCACAGACGGCGCGGTGCTGATGCTCGTTATCGACGGCCGTCAGGCACACAGCGCCGGTGCGACCCAGCAGGACGTGGCCGAGGTAATGCTCGACTACGGCGCGGTGAATGCCTGCAGTCTTGACGGCGGCTCGTCCACCTGCATGTGGTTCAACGGCGAATATCTCAACAGTATATCCGGCGCGGCCGGCGCACGTTTGCTCCCGGATGCGTTCCTTGTGAGATAAGAGGTGCGATATGGCAAGAAGAAACGGCAAAAAGAAAAACAGCTACGCGATATTCCTCTGTACCTATATCCTTATCGTCATCGTTCTTGTCGGCTTCGGCCTGACACAGCTTTGGGGCTACGCGGAGGAGTACGAGCTGAACCAGCCTTCGCATACGATGGACACGGTCGTTGAAGAGCTTAATAAAAACTTCTGGAACGACGACATGGCTGCTGCCATCGCCTCCATGCCGCATGAGGCGCAGACCGACGAGGAATGTGCCGAGGTCATAAAGAGCATGATAAGCAGCGGCGTGACCTACAAGCGCAGCGGCAGCACAGACGATACCATAAGCTATAACCTTATCTGCGATACAGGCATTTTCGGCAAGGTCGTCCTCTGCGAGGATGACTCCTATAAGGCCAAATACGGCATGCATCCATGGAAGGTGCAGTCTGAGAGCTTTGATTTCTCGGGGCTGTACTCCTCCGTCGAGGTCACCATCCCCAAGAGCTATACCGTCAGCATCAACGGCTACAAGCTCGGCAGCGAGTATATAACCGAGGATAACATCGAATACGACATTCTTCACGATTATTACGACAGCTATTCCGATCTGCCGATGAAGGCGACGTATAAGTTCGACGATGTCATAGGCATAGTTGAGCCGGTCATAACCGACCCGAACGGCAATGTCGTGACCATCGACCCGGATAAGGATGATTCGCAGTTTCTCATTTCCTGCACTGCTGCCGAGACCAGCGCGCTCGAGTCCTTTGTCGACCGCTTCGCGGAGCGGTACGAGAGCTTCAAGGGCGGCGCGGTCGACCCGAGCTACGGACTGCAGCGGCTGGCAGGCTACGTTCAGCCGAACTCCGATCTGTATAACCGCTTCCAACTCATGATAGACGGTCTTATCTGGTCTCACGTCACAAACTTCCAGCTGCAGTCCGTCACGCTCAACAGCGTTATCTCCTTCGGCGGCGGCAGCTACCTCTGCGACTACACCGTGCGCGTCACCTCCGACTCCCCCACCGGCCACCATGACGATACGCTCAATTACCGCATAATCGTCAAAGACATCGTCGGCGACATGAGTGACATGCGCGTGATAAGCCTCGATACGTATTGATTTTGGCAGGAAGCCATGCCGCGGCATGGCTTCCTGGTAGTATTGATTATAAGTTTTTCAAGAAGGTACTCACAGTGAACTTGAATGAATCCTGCCGGCGTGAGCTGGCGATAGTCCTCCCCTCTCTCGACCCGGACAAGAAAATGCCTGCCGTGGTCGACGGACTCATAAACGAGGGCTTTGAACACATCATAATCGTCGACGACGGCAGCGACGAAGCGCATCAGGCACCGTTTGAATACGCCGCCGGTCTCCCGCAGTGCCATATTCTGCGGCATGAGGTCAACAAGGGCAAGGGACGCGCACTGAAGGACGCGTTCCGCTACGTGCTCGACGAAATGCCCGACATCCGCGGCGTCATCACGATAGACGGCGACGGACAGCATCTGACGAAGGACATTATCGCCTGCGGTGAAAAGCTGCTGGAGAACGAGG
The DNA here is from genome assembly GCA_934589325.1 of uncultured Oscillospiraceae bacterium. Next base: position 1,858 of record CAKTNU010000136.1, read on the forward strand.
ACAAGGTCGTCCTCGGCTGCCGTGATTTCAGCGACCCGGCCGTGCCGCCCAGAAGCGTCGCCGGAAACAGGACCACATCGTTCTTCTTCCGCCTGTGCTATGGGATAAAGCTGTCCGATACGCAGACCGGCCTGCGTGCCATCCCGCGCCGCTATCTTGAGCCGTTCTGCACTATTGACGGAGAGCGCTTTGAGTACGAGACCAATATGCTGCTGAACATGAAGCGCATGGGCATCGGCTATATCGAGCAGAGCATTGAGACCGTGTACGACAGTGAGGACTACAGCTCTCACTACAATGCCGTCAAGGACTCGTGGCGCATCTTCAAGGTCATGTTCAAGTTCCTGCTCAGTTCCCTGGGCTCGACGCTTATCGATCTGCTGATATTCTACCTCGTGTTCCGCATATTCAAGACCCAGCTCGGCAGCTGGGCATCGCTCGTGAGCACCGTGGCTGCAAGAGCCTGTTCCTCATTCGCAAACTTCAATGCCAACAACCGCATGGTCTTTGACAACCGCGGTAGCTACCGCCGCGCTCTTGTGCGGTACTACTGCCTGTGCGTTCCGCAGATGCTGGTCTCCGCCGGACTGGTGACGCTGATAAATCACCTATTTGCAAATACCGTCCCGATAATCGCGACGCTCATAAAATTTGTTGTTGACACCTGTCTGTTTTTTGTGAGCTACGGCATCCAGCGTGAATGGGTGTTCTCGCAGAAGAAATGATATAGCAAATCAAAAACCTCGTCAAAAGACGAGGTTTTTGATTTATTTATTCTTTTTGTACAGTATCCAAAGCCCTTTCAGCAAAAGGTCGTCGTCACAGATTATCTCGCGCCTGCAGTATGGGACTATGCTGGCCGCAAGACCGCCGGTAGCAACGACGGTACATTTTTCACCGAGCTCGGCCTCCATTCGTTCTATCATTCCGTCTATCATCGCCGCCGTGCCGTACACTGCACCGCTGCGCATCGAGTCGACCGTATTCGTCGCGATGACCTTCTTCGGTGCCGTTATTGAGATAGACGGCAGCAGGCTCGTCCCCGCGGCAAGCGCGCCGTAGCTCAGATTCACACCCGGGATTATCGCACCGCCAATATATGCGCGATTCCTGTCGATGGCAACTATCGTAGTCGCCGTCCCCATGTCGAGAACTATCACCGGTGCACCGTAGAACTCCATCGCCGCAACGCTGCCGACCACAAGGTCTCCCGCCAGTGTGCCTGGGTCGTCGATGCGGACGTTCATTCCGGTACGCATACCCGGGCCGACCACGACGCTCTCTATACCGGTCAGGCGCCGCACCGCAAGCTTGAGAGAATTGGTCAGCGGCGGGACGACGGACGAAATTATCGCCCCTTCAAAGCCCTTGGGATCAATGCCGTATATCTCCAGTATCTGCTTGAGCTTTATCGCATACTCCGCGGATGTCTCTCCGGGATTTGTCTGGATGCGGACTATGCTGCGTATCTCACCATCCTCGATGCAGCCGAGCACTATATTGGTGTTGCCAACGTCAATAGCAAGTATCATATTTAAAAACCTCCCGCTGTCGCTCCGTGATATAATGTATCTATTTCTCATAGTTTTCCCGGATGCGGCGCCGATTTGCATGATAAATAATACAGCATCACCAACATTGTGTCAATCAAAATGTATCGTCGGCTGGCCGCGGTCGGCCCGTGAAATACTGCCGATAAGTTCGGCTCCTACGCCTCAGCTCAATGCATTTTATGTAAATTTTTGCCTATGTCATATATAATATGCACAAATCCAGTATATCTTTTTCTGTATTTTGACGGCAAAACGCATTTAAAAAAGTCTTGAATTGCGGAAACTTCTGCGTTATTATCAGCATGTAAAGTTCTTTACGCGCAGGCGTAAAAAACAATGAAAGGAGAGAATTTCATGAAAAAGAGTAAAAACAAAGCTCTTGTTGTGCTTGCGATCGCACTGGCAGTCGTCCTTCTGGCCAGCTTCGCGGCACAGGCTTTCAACACCTCCGGCTACTCCGTGTCCGTCAGCCGTATCTACTTTGATACCGAGCACGGCACACTGTCCGGCCTGCTGTATATGCCCAAGGGCGTATCCGAGTCCAACCCCGCTCCCACGCTGGTGACCACCCACGGTTATCTGAACAGTGCCGAGATGCAGGACGCAAACGCCATTGAGATGTCCCGCCGCGGCGTTGTGGTTCTGGCGCTCGACCAGTATGACCACGGTCATTCACGTGCGACCGAGGAAAACAGCAACTGGATGGCATTCTGGACCAACTCCCAGTATGACGCTGTAAACTACATGTATGAGCAGCCCTATGTCCTCAAGGATGCAGACGGCAACGGCATAATCGGCGTCACCGGGCACTCCATGGGCGGCTTCTCCTCCTCCGTTGCGGTTTTCTTTGACGAGCTGGCCGCGCAGGAAGGCGCTCCCCGCAAAATCAGTGCAATTCTGACCGAGGGTTCCGACTATCTGTACTCCGCATGGGTCGGACTCGACACCCAGACTGCAGCCGACACCGCCGGCGGCCGTTATTACGGCAAGGTCTGCGCACAGTTTGATGAGTTTTTCTTCAATGACTCCACCGCAGACGCCCCGGGCTCCGTTGTTAAAAAGAACTTTGTCGGCACCGCAGAGGGTCTGATATTCCTTGAGCAGACCGAGGCAGGCTCCGCCCAGAGCGAGACCTGGTATGACACCAGCGACGGCGGCCACCGCATCGTCTACCAGCCGTACCAGACTCATCCCTGGAACCATTTCTCCAAGACTACCACCGGTGACCTCATCAGCTTCTATACCACGGCATTTGGCGAGTACGGCATCAAGGAGCTATCCCCCAATGATCAGATCTGGCAGTTCAAGGAAGCCTTTGAGTGCGTCGCACTGGCCGGTTTCATGGTGTTCCTGATGGCGCTTGCAGCCGTTCTGCTCAAGCTGCCTGTGTTCAAGCTTGCAAAGAGCGGAGAAGCAGTCACCACTAAGCCCGCCGCGACTCTCAGCGGCAAGATATCCTCCGTCTGCCTGTTCGTCGCCACAATGTTCATTCCTGCTATCATCTTTGCCACTGTCTACGGCTCGGCCTATGACTCCGAGGCTATGCGCTGGCTCATATTCGGTGCCGACATCACGCTGGTCCTCGGCGTTGTCAGCCTGATACTCTCCCTGTGCACCAAGGGCGACGGTGAGAAGAAGGTACATATCATTGCTTCCGTTGTAGTCGCCGTCGCCGCTGCACTGCTGCGCGCAATGTGCTCTAAGAATGCACTGACCGACTTCTTCGGAAACGGACATCTGTTCAAGGCCGGTGTTCCCACCTCCATAATGC
>CAKTNU010000137.1 GCA_934589325.1 uncultured Oscillospiraceae bacterium
CCCATGAATATCGCATAGGCAAATGAAACGATATAGCCGATTATCGAGTATGCATTCACGCCGTCGTCCCCGATGTATTTCAGGATTATCAGGTTCATACACAGGATGGTGACCGGCGTTGTGAGCTGGGACAGCATCTCCGGCAGTCCGCGCTTCAGTATCTTTCCGACAAGTGCGGCATCGAAACCGACGGGTCTTATGCGCAGTACGCCGCGCTTTTTTATAAAGTGCACGCTGATTATCACAAGACCCGCAACCTGCGAGATGCCCGTAGCAATCGCCGCACCCGCAATGCCATCCTGCAGCGGGTAAACGAACAGCCAGTCGAGGAAGATATTCAGCGCGGTACTGACGATAGTGGAGGCCATAACGAACACCGGTGCGCCGTCGTTGCGGCCAAAGCCCTGAAGCGTCGACGATATTGCGGCAGGCAGGGTGAACACGCTGTACCACAGCAGATAGTCGCACACCATATCGACGTAAGTTCCGTCCGCACCGAGCAGCAGCGCGAGCGGCCGGGTAAATATCAGACCGACGGCAGAAAATATTGCGGCAATTACAAAGGTGCAGCCCAGCGCATGCATGAAGGCCTGATTCGCCCCGTCTGTATCGCCCCGGCCAATGCGTATCGCCGCGACTGTCACACCGCCTATGGTCGTCAGCATGAAGGCCGCGCCGATGACCATGATGAACGGCATAGCCAGATTCACCGCGCCCAGGGCGTCGGTCCCGACGCCGTTGCCGACAAACACTCCGTCGACTATCGTAAACAGGAAAAACGCACACTGACTGAGCACCGTCGGCAGCACGTAATTTACAACTTTTTTTGCTCTCTGATCATGCATTATTTTTCTCCGTTCTCGCCGAATATTCGGCTCTTCTCGCGTTTAAGATATTCAAGATGCCGCCGGAACAGCGCAAGATACTGCTCCCGTTCCTCATCAGTAAAGCTCATCAGTGCGGCACGTTCTATCTCGTCGACCTTGCTTATCGACGTGCGGCACAGCTCGCGCCCCGCATCGGTCAGCACGAGCTTTTTTCTGTTTTTCGTCCCGGGGATTTGTTCAAGGCACACAAGCCCATTCTTCACAAGCCCGCTCACCGCGGAATTTATCGTCTGAACCGGGAAAAACCACTCTGCGCAGAGATCGTTCTGCGTTAAGTCCCGCTCCGTGTGACTCAATGCATACATGACCCAAAATGCAGTATTATTCATGCCGAAATGTGCGGCATAGTCCCCGCATATGCGGTCAGATTCCTTATAAAGCCTGTCAAGAGTTCTAAGCTGGCTGCGCAGTATCTCTTCATTAGTCTCGTCCATGACCATACCTCCGCATAGTTTCTGTTTTCGGAAACACGGCATAGTTTACTACCGCCCGCGGCACTTGTCAAGGCCGTGCGCAGGTTTTTTAAAAAAATATTGAACATAGCGCGATTTTCTGATATAATGCGTAAAAGTATTTTTTGTTAGGGGTGAACCTGTGATGAAGTTTTCATCAAAAATGGAAAAATGCGGTCTTTCTCCGATGAGAAAGTTTAACGGTTTCGCCGACGCCGCCAAGAAACGCGGGATAAAGATATATCATCTCAATATCGGCCAGCCAGATATAAAAACTCCCGATGCCTATTTCAAGGCCATGCGCGAGTTCAGCGAGCCTGTACTTGAATACGCCCCTTCCGCCGGCGTCCCGGAGCTTATCAGCGCCGTCTGCGATTATTACGACGGTATCGGCGTGAAGCTCGACAAGAAGGATATCCTTGTCACCACGGGCGGCAGCGAGGCGCTGCAGATGACCATGGCGACGCTTCTTGACGACGGCGACGAGATAATCATCCCCGAGCCGTTCTATCCGAACTATCACACCTCGGTCACACTCGCCGGTGCAAAGATACATCCGCTGACGACCTGCCCCGAGGAGGACTATCGCTATGCTGTGCGCGAGCGCGTCGAGGCCTGCATAAACGAGCATACCCGCGCCATTCTCGTGACCAATCCCGGCAACCCGACCGGCACGATACTCACGCCGGAAGAGCTGAAGCTGATGCTCGACATCGCCAAGGAGCACGACCTGTTTATCGTCTGCGACGAGGTCTACAGAGAATTTGTCTACGGCGGAGAGCCTCTGCAGAGCGCACTCCAGTACGAGGGCTATGAGGACAACGTCATCGTTATCGACTCTGTTTCCAAGCGCTTCTCCGCATGCGGCGCTCGTATCGGTCTGCTGATATCCAAGAACAAGGAGTTTATGTCACAGGCTATGAAGTGGTGCCAGTGCCGCCTGTGCGCATCAACGACCGATCAGGTCGCCGCCGCCGCGCTGTACTCTGTCGACAAAAACTATTTTGCCGCTACCCGCGACGAATACAAGCGCCGCCGCGACACGATGGTCGAGAAGCTCTCCAAGATTCCCGGCGTGATATATGCTCAGCCGAAGGGCGCGTTCTACATCATGGCCGCTCTTCCCATAGACGACGCCGATAAGTTCCAGCACTGGCTGCTCAACGAGTTCGACGATCACGGCGAAACTGTTATGTTCGCCTGTGGCGAGCCGTTTTACGGCACGCCCGGCAAGGGCAAAAACGAGGTCCGTATGGCTTATGTCCTCAAGCAGGAGGATCTTGCACGGGCTATGGATATCCTCGCAGTCGCAATAGAAAAATACAACGAAACACATTGAGCTTCGTACTCAAAGCCGCTCTGCACCATATTGGTGCAGAGCGGCTTTTGCTTGATTTATGCGCTCTTTTCGGTATAATATAAAATATGGCAGTATTGATCTATAGCGAGATACACGGTTTGTCGGACAGAATGTGTCTGCCCGACGGCCGGTGATACCATTCATTTACCATTGGAGGGAACAATGCTCGGCATATTATGGTTCATGCTCTGGCAGGCGCTCGGCGTACTGCTGGCTTATAAATATTTTGCGGAAAAGCGGCTTGCCGTGCGGCTGTGGCTCGGAAGCGCGGCGGGCACCGTGATGTCAATGTGGGCGCCGATACCGTTTGCGTTCATTCTCGGCTTCACACGCGGCGCACATCTTGCAGCCCTCGGGCTCGGCGCCGTCATCGCCGCGCTGTGTCTGACTCGGCGGCATAAGGCGACGGTGCCGGACGCAGATGACGCATCGGGTGACCGGCCGCTTATGTTCCTGCTGCCGGTATTCCTGATTTTCTGCGTATATCTGCTCATAACACATACCCTCAGCAGCGACGGCGTATCGCTCCGAAGCGGGCAGTGCAGCTACGGTGATATGTGCATGCACCTGAGCTTTATCACCTCGATGGCCGCGCAGGGCAAATTCCCGTTTGAATACAGCCTCCTTCCCGGTACGCGCCTGTGCTATCCCTTTCTGTGCGACAGCGTGTCCGCAAGCCTCTACCTGCTCGGCACACCGCTGCGGCTGGCTTACATCTTCCCGATGGCCTTTGCGCTGGGGCAGGTCTTCTGCGGTGTGTGGTTCCTCGGGCGGGAGATAGTCCGGCGGCGCGGTGCAGCAGTGCTGGCATTTCTGCTGTTCTTCCTCAACGGCGGGCTCGGCATGATATATTTTACCGGCGACTACACCCTTTCCGATCTGTTCACCGGCTTTTATACGACGCCTACGAATCTGCCGGACCGCGGCATCCGCTGGGTCAACGTCATTGCGGACATGCTGCTGCCGCAGCGGGCGACGCTGTTCGGCTGGGCGGCGCTGTTCGCGATACTGTACCTGCTGTACCGCGCCGTGTTCCGCGGCGACGGCAGGGCATGGCTTCCGGCGGGCATATTCGGCGGCATGCTGCCAATGATACACACCCACTCTTACCTTTCGCTGGGTCTCGTCGCTCTCTGCTGGCTGATATATTCACTGCGCCGCGACGGGCTGAATCTGCCGTGGTTCCGGCGCTGGCTCCGCTTTGGACTCCCTGCGGTCATTATCGCCGTGCCCCAGCTGCTGCTGTGGACTCTGCGCTCCGTCGGAGGGAACGAACACTTTCTGCGCATCGGCCTTGACTGGGTAAATCAGGGGCAGGAAAACTGGCTGTGGTTCTGGATAAAAAATGTCGGGCTTGTGTTTATCACCACTCCGCTTGCGCTCTTCTTCTGCCCGCGTGAGCAGCGCGCCGCTTTTTCCGGTGCGGCGCTGATTTTTGTGCTGGGCGAGATAGTCCTTTTCCAGCCCAACCCCTATGACAACAACAAGCTGTTCTACGTCGCATATCTCTTTGCCTGCTATATCTCGGCGGATTTTATCCTGCTCTGTGCAGAGAAGCTGCACCCGGATCAACTCCGCGCCGCGTTCCTCACCGCCATGATACTGCTCGGCGTCAACGCCGGGGCATTTACGCTCGGGCGTGAGGTAGTATCCGGGCTGCCGGGGTACTCGTATTGGCTGTTCGGGCAGGGTGATATAGCGGCAGCAGAATACATTATCGGCAACACCGCGCCGGACTCGGTGTTCCTTACCGCTTCAAACCACAACAATGCTGTTGCCGCACTCACCGGGCGCAGCATCGTCTGCGGCAGCCCCTCCTATCTGTACTACCATGGCCTGGATTATACCGGTGCGCAGGCCTATGCCCTGGCCATGCTGACCGACGCCGACTCATTCGAGCGGCTGCACGGAAAATACAACGTGAGCTATGTCTATTTCGGCCCGGCCGAGCGCGGCATTGCCGGCAATATATACGAGTATTTGCGGGAAAATTACCCTGCTGTCTTTGAGTCCGGCGATGTGACCGTGTTTGATGTGAGATGAAAATCTGCCGCGCCGGAGTCCTGACAGATCAGGACTCCGGCGCGGTCGTTCACCGTATCTGAGCAGAACGTGTCCCCATACGGCGCATAAAGCGCCGTATGGGGACGCAGCTTGTCAAAAGAAGTCCTGTGAGGACTTTTTTGATAAGCTTCATCCGCCGAGCATTTTGATAATATCAAAATGCTGCTTTGCTCCAAAAGTCATTGATGTATCAAGACTTTTGGACGGCGGTTTATTGTATTTGAGGCGG
>CAKTNU010000138.1 GCA_934589325.1 uncultured Oscillospiraceae bacterium
TTTCGACGGTCCGGTTTTTCCTGTTGACCGATTGTAATAAAAGTGATAAAATATTATGTCTTAAAATGGGTTAATTATGTAAAGACAAGAAACAACGGGAGAAACGGTATGTGGCTTTCTGATAAATGGCAGGATTTTGAACTGCTCGACTGCTCCAAGGGCGAGAAGCTGGAGCGCTGGGGCAAATATTATCTTGTGCGTCCCGACCCGCAGGCTATATGGGACACGCCGCGTCGCAACAGGCACTGGAACGACCGCGACGCACGTTATCGCCGAAGCGAGACCGGCGGCGGGAGCTGGGACAAGGGCGGCCTGCCTGCAAACTGGCAGATAAGATACGGTGAGCTCACCTTCAACGTAAAGCCCATGAATTTCAAGCATACCGGACTCTTTCCCGAGCAGGCCGCGAACTGGGACTGGGCGATGGCGAAGATACGCGCAGCCGGGCGCCCGATAAGTGTCCTGAATCTCTTTGGCTACACCGGGGCGGCGACCGTCGCCTGCGCAAAAGCCGGGGCACAGGTCTGCCATGTTGACGCTGCGAAGGGCATGGTCGCCTGGGGCAAGGAAAACGCCGCAGCCTCCGGATTGATCGATGCGCCGATACGCTGGATAGTAGACGACTGCGCAAAATTCGTAGAGCGCGAGATACGCCGCGGACGCCGCTATGATGCGATAATCATGGACCCGCCGTCCTACGGCCGCGGTCCCAGCGGTGAGATATGGAAGCTGGAGCAGAATCTCTGGCCCTTTGTCTCACTCTGCGCGGGCGTGCTTAGCGATGACCCGCTGTTCGTTATCATAAATTCTTACACAACGGGGCTCTCGGCCTCCGTCCTGAGCTACGTCACCGAGAGCATATTTACGAAGAAATTCGGCGGCCGTTCCGACAGCCAGGAGCTCGGCCTCCCCGTGACCGACAGCGGTCTGTATCTCCCGTGCGGCGCGACCTGCCGCTGGGAGCGGTGACATTTCCCGCATTAATACCCGTATTTCGGAGAATATTTATTATATGAACATGATCAGCTTCAAAAATGTGCATTTTACCTACCCCGGCGATGATCAGGAGAGCCTGTGCGGGATAGATCTTGACATTGCCGAGGGCAGCTTTGTCGCAGTGCTGGGGCATAACGGCTCCGGCAAGTCGACGCTTGCAAAGCATATGAACGCCATTCTTGTCCCCGACGACGGTCAGGTCCTGATAAACGGCATCGACACGGCTGACGAGGAGCACCTCATAGATGTGCGCCGTAATGTCGGCATGGTGTTCCAGAACCCGGACAACCAGATCGTTGCGAATGTTGTGGAGGATGATGTGGCTTTCGCGCCGGAAAATCTCGGCGTACCGCCAGAGGAGATACGCAGGCGTGTCGACGAGGCGCTGCGGCAGGTAGATATGTACGAGTTCAGGATGCATGCGCCGCATCTTCTGTCCGGCGGACAGAAGCAGCGCGTTGCCATTGCCGGCGTTATCGCGATGCAGCCGCGCATAATCGTTCTTGACGAGCCGACGGCTATGCTTGACCCGCAGGGGAGAGCGGAGGTCATCAGCACCGTTACAAGGCTCTGCCGCGAAAACGGCATGACCGTAGTGCTGATAACCCATCACATGGACGAATGTGTCGGGGCTGACCGCCTCGTCGTCATGTCTAACGGAAGTGTTGTCGCCGACGGGACGCCGAAGGCTGTGTTTGCCGACGTTGCGCTGATGGACCGCGAGGGACTGTCCGTGCCGGTGACGGTGCGGCTGATGCATGAGCTGCGCGAGGCGGGCTGGGAGCTGCCAGAGGATGAGCTCAGCGTCGATGGGTGTGCCGACGAGCTTGCAGATTTCATAAAGAGGAAAGAAAATGGCTGATATAACCGTGGAGAGCCTGAGCCATGTCTACAGTGCCGGCACTCCGTTCCAGAGAGTAGCTATAGAAGATATAAATTTGAGTATCCCGCACGGGCAGTTTGTCGGCATAATCGGGCACACGGGCAGCGGTAAGTCGACCTTTACCCAGCATCTCAACGCCCTGCTGCAGCCTAGCTCAGGCCGCGTACTTGTCGGCGGGCAGGATATAAATGCCGATAAGATAAGCCGCCGCAACGTCAAATGGCAGGTGGGCCTGGTGTTCCAGTACCCGGAGCATCAGCTCTTTGAGGAGACCGTATATCAGGACATCGCCTTCGGCCCGCGCAATATGAAGCTGAGCGACGGAGAGGTGGATGAGCGCGTCCGTGAAGCGGCGGACTTCGTCGGCGTTGACGAGAAGCTGTTCGGCGACTCGCCGCTGGAGCTGTCCGGCGGGCAGAAGCGCCGTGTTGCGATCGCGGGAGTTATCGCGATGCGCCCGGGCGTACTGATACTCGATGAGCCGACCGCCGGGCTCGACCCCGCGGGCTGCCGTCAGATAATGGACAACATCTGCGCCTACCGCGAGCGTACCGGCTCGACGGTCATCGTCGTCAGCCACAGTATGGATGACGTTGCCCGGCTGACCGAGCGGCTGATAGTCTTTGACCATGGCCATATCGCCATGGACGGGACGCCCGCCGAGGTGTTCTCACAGCCGGAGAAGCTGTGCGCCATAGGGCTTGCCGTGCCGCAGTCGACTGAGATCGCTATGGCGCTGAAAAAGCGCGGCGTTGAATTGCCGGACTCCATATATACCTATGAGCAGCTTAAATCTGCGCTGCTCGGCATCAAGGGGGTGGGCGCATGCTGAAGGATATCACCCTCGGCCAGTACTTCCCCGGCGATACCATTGTCCATCGGCTGGATGCCCGTACCAAGCTTATACTCGTCGTGCTGTATATCGTCGCACTGTTCCAGTCGAACGGCTGGGTGTCGTATATAGCGGTGCTGCTGGCGACCGTGGCGTGCATGGCACTGTCGAAAATAAAGCCCGGGACGATATTCAAGGGGCTGAAGCCGATGCTGTTTATCATCGTGCTGACCGCCGCGCTGAATATTTTCTACACGCAGGGTACGCCGATACTCCCCGGCTGGATAGTCACCTGGGAGGGCATTGCGCGCTCGGTAAAGATGATCCTGCGCATTGTGCTGCTCATCACAGGCACCTTCCTGCTGACCTATACGACTAGCCCCATCGCGCTGACGGACGGCCTTGAGCTGCTGCTCGATCCGCTGAAGAAGATCAAGGTCCCCGTACACGAGATGACGATGATGATGAGCATGGCACTGCGCTTTATCCCGACGCTCATCGAAGAGACGGACAAGATAATGTCCGCACAGAAGGCTCGCGGCGCAGATTTTGAAACAGGCAGCCTCGTGCAGCGCGCCAAAGCGCTGCTGCCGGTACTGGTGCCGCTGTTCGTGTCGGCGTTCCGCCGGGCGGACGAGCTGGCCGTTGCGATGGAGAGCCGCTGCTACCACGGCGGTGAGGGACGCACCAGTATGAAGCAGCCCAAAATGCTTGCCCGTGACTGGACGGCGCTCGTACTCGGCGCGTCATTCCTTGCGGCCATGATAATCATGAAGAAGTTTGGAATATGAGCCTATGAAAAACATTGCCCTGCGCCTGCGCTATGACGGCAGCCGCTATCACGGCTGGCAGGTGCAGAAAAACGCGATCACCGTGGCACAGACAATGGAGGAGGCACTGGCGAAGGTCTGCGGCGAAAAGGTCAAGCTGACCGGCTGCGGCCGGACGGACGCTGGAGTCCATGCTCTGCGCTACTGTGCAAATTTTCACAGCGGCTGCACCGTCCCGGTAGACCGTCTGCCACTGGCCGTGAATGCACGTCTGCCGGATGATATCGCGGTGGTCGACGCTGTGGAGGTCGATGACGGCTTCAACGCCATCGGCTCCTGCATAAAAAAAGAATATATCTATAAAATACTCAATAGCCGAATACCGGATCCTTTTTTGGCAGACCGCGTCTGCTTCTACCCCCAGCGGCTCGACATCTCTCTGATGCAGGCTGCAGCGCAGGCCTTTGAGGGGACGCATGATTTCAAGGCTGTCCGCAGCGAGGGCACGCAGACCAAGACCACGGTCCGCACGGTTTATTGGTGCCGCGCCGAGAAGGATGGTGACCTTATCACCGTCTCGATTTGCGCAAACGGTTTTCTGTACAATATGTGCCGCGCCATGGTCGGCACGATGGTCTATGCCGCCTACGGCAAGCTCGTACCGGAGGAGATACCGGCGCTGCTTGAGAAGCGCGACAGACGGCTGACGGGACCCACAATGCCGCCGCAGGGACTGTATCTCAATAGAGTCTGGTACGACGGCCCGGCCGGTGAAATGCTTAATAAAGATTAATTTGCTATATTTGTTCATAAACTTGTGTTATGATACCATTAATATAGAAATCACACTTTCTGATAAAGGATGCTGATACATAATGAGAGCTGTCATTGATATTATCCTTCTGGCAATAATAGCCCTGTGTACTTGGGGCGGATACAAGCGCGGTCTCATCGGCGGTGTGGCCGGACTTCTGGCTATCGTCATCGCGCTGTTCGGCGGAAGCCTTCTGTCCTCGGCATATTCCGGCGAGGTCATACCCGCGCTCGAACCCTTTGTCGACGGGTATATAGACTCCCAGCAGAACCGCGAAGAGGTGCTCGCCCGGATCGGCTACGGCGACAGTGACAAATCTCTCAACGATATTCTCGCCGAGGATCCCTCTCTGCGCTATGACTATGCCTACGAATGTATGGACAGCATCGGCTTCTATGAGAAGCGCTCCGAGGAGATGGCGACCGAGGCGGTCGCATATGCGGACAGCGAGAACGTCAGCATGACCGAGGCCGTCGTCGCTGTGCTGTGCAGAACGATAACCCATGTCGGCGGCCTGCTGCTGGCATTCCTGCTGATACTCATTTTCCTGATAGCCATTGCAAACGTAGGCAATCTCTCGTTCAGACTGCCGAATATGGAGACGCTTGACGAGATAGGCGGCGCGGTGCTGGGCTTTGTGAAGGGCTTCATCTACTGCGTGCTGCTGTGCTGGGTGCTCAGCTTCTT
>CAKTNU010000139.1 GCA_934589325.1 uncultured Oscillospiraceae bacterium
GTCGTGTATTATATAGGTGTAAAGAATAAAACAGGCCGAGAGGAGGGACGCGATGCTGCCCGCATATAAAGAACCGGAGACAAAGCGCTTGAGCGGCGCGGATGAGCTTGACCTATGCATAGAGCGCACCGGAGAATGTGACCGCGAGGCATTTGCGGTGCTGTACCAGAGCACGAGCGGCGCAGTGTTTGCATATGCGCTCTCGGTACTTAAAAACCGGCAGGATGCGGAAGACGTTCTTCACGACTGCTATGTGAACATATACCAGACCGCGCAGACATACCGCAGCGAGGGAAAGCCAATGGCATGGATCATGACCATAACGCGCAATCTCTGCCTGCATAAGCTGCGCGAACGCGGCCGCCGCGCCGAGCGGCCGGACTGTGATTGGGAGCTGCTGCTGCGTGCGGACAGCGGACTCGGCGACGAGGAACGCGTACTGCTTAGGGCGTGCATGGATGCCTTGGGCGGCGAGGAGCGCAGAATATTTCTGCTGCATGCCGTTTCGGGCTTTAAACACAGGGAGATAGCGGAGTTTATAGAGCTGCCGCTGGCAACGGTACTGTCGAAATATTCACGCGCAGTGAAGAAGATGAGAAAGTTTCTTGAGGAGGCTGAACAGGATGACTGACAGAGAGCTTGAGATGAGAGTGCAGCAGGCGTTTGACGCTGCCGCGCCGGATATATTCGATTCGGTAATGGCAGACTGCGACGGAGCGAAAGGCAAGGTCGTAGCGCTGGCCAAGGGCAAGACAAAAAAACGCGGCTGGACCCGCAGGGTGCTGTCGATAGCGGCGATGCTGGTGCTGCTGATATGCGCGGCCGCGGGCGGCGCATATATGAATACGCAGGCAAATCTCGTGACCTCGGTCGTAACGCTGGACGTGAACCCAAGTATAGAACTGCGGCTCAATTCGCATAACAAGATAGTTGATGCCGCCGCGCTCAACGGCGACGGGCAGACGATACTCGATGGGCTTGAGCTTCGCGGCGAAAAGCTAGACAAGGCTCTGGACGAGGTGGTCGGTTCGATGCGTGACAAGGGCTATCTCACCGAGACGAAAAATTCCGTCCTTGTTACCGTTGACAGTGCCGACAAAACAAAGGCCGAAGCTCTGCGCGGACGTATCGACAAGGCTATGGAAAAGGTCATGGAAACTGCAGACTTTGACGGCGCAGTGATAAGTCAGGTGCTTGAAGAGACCGATGATATAACGGAGCTGGCCCGTTCCCTCGCGATAAGCCCGGGCAAGATGCAGTTCGTGTCTGCGATAAGCGAAAACGGCGGCTACAGTGTCGAAGAGCTTGCAAAGCTCAATATAAGCGACCTGAACCTGCTCAGAACGTTGAAAAATATCAACATCGGAGACATTGCCTCCGTCGGCAGTGCCGGCGGCTGCATAAGTGAAGGCAGCGCAGCTGTCGAGGCGCTGAAGGCCGCGGGCGTCAGCGGCGACGTACTGCCGGATGTTGACGTTGATGTTGACGTGAAGGACGGCGAACTGATATACAATATCAGCTTCTCCTTCGGCGGCTATGACTACAGCTACGAAGTCAGTCCCACCGGCGGCAGCATCAAAAACTGTGCCCGTCAGTTCGCTGATGACATTGAACAGCTTGCCGAGAACTACGCCGACGGCTGGGCGTCCTGGGGTGAAAGCACCGGCGATGCTTGGGAAGCATGGGGCGAAGCTCAGGGCGAGGCCTGGGAAAGTTGGGGCGAGAGCTATGGCGACGCTTGGGAGGAATGGGCAGAGAACTATTCCGACCAGTGGGAGCAGTGGGCCGAACAGCACCCGGACGAGTGGAAAAAGCTGATCGAGCAGTACCCCGAAAAGTGGGAAGCGTGGGCTAAGGACCACGCCGACGAATGGAACGCATGGCTTGAAGGCAATGCCGAGAGCCTCGGCGAGCTTGGCCGCTTCCTGCGGTCATGGACATCACTGTTCAACAAGTGGTGGAACTGAGATGATACGACGCCGCCTTACCACCGGCGTCATGATATGGCCTGCTGATCCCTCCCCCTCGGCATGCCGATAGAAAAGACGTATATAGACACATAAAAGCCGCTGCAAAGCGGCTTTTATGTGTTTGTCCCTTGTTGTTGGTACGAAAGGTACATTCTTAAGAAATTCAGCTCTTGCATATTTCCGGCGGATATGTTATATTACACGTTCAACGGCGAAAAAGTATTATGGTTGAGTTTTGAGGGAAATAAAGTGAAATTATCCAAATTTATCGGAAACAGGGAATTTTACCGCAAGCTATTCACGGTCATGCTTCCCATACTTATACAGAATGTTATCACGAACTTTGTCAGTCTGCTTGACAACGTCATGGTCGGACAGGTCGGCACGGAGCCGATGTCCGGCGTTGCCATTGTTAACCAGCTTCTGTTCGTGTTCAACCTCTGCATTTTCGGAGGCCTTGCCGGAGCTGGGATCTTTACCGCGCAGTTTTACGGCAAGGACGACCAGAAGGGTGTCCGGGATACGATGCGTGCAAAATATTATATTGCGATAGGCTCGGTCGCGGCGTTCCTGCTGGTGTTCATATTCTTCGGAGAGAATCTTATCTCTGCTTTTCTGCATGAGGGCAATGAGGGGCTTGACCTCGGTGCGACGCTTGAGCACGCTAAGGATTACATCGCCGTGATGTACTTCCAGATGCTCCCGTTCGCGGTGACGCAGGTATATTCCAGCACCCTGCGCGAGACGGGCGAGACTATGCTGCCGATGAAGGCCGGTATTGCCGCGGTGTTTGTGAACCTCGTGTTCAACTACATTCTCATCTTCGGCAAGCTCGGTGCTCCGGCACTCGGAGTCGTCGGCGCGGCTATCGCCACCGTACTGTCCCGCTTTGTCGAATGTGCCATAGTCGTCATCTGGACGCATCGGCACAAGGAGCGCAACGGCTTTGCCACCGGCCTGTATGAGTCGATGCGTGTGCCGAAGGAGCTTGCGCGGCAGATCATACGTCTCGGTGCGCCGCTGCTGATAAACGAGCTCCTGTGGTCTGGCGGTATGGCTATGCTCAACCAATGCTACTCCATGCGCGGTCTTGAGGTCGTTTCCGCGTGCAATATTTCATCCACGGTGTCTAATCTTTTCCTCTGCGCTGCGCTTTCCATGGGCAACACGGTTGCGATAATAGTCGGCCAGCTTCTGGGCGCGGGTGAGCTCGAACGCGCCGTTGACGAGGACAGAAAGCTCATCGCTTTTTCTGTGGCTCTCAGTACGGTCGTCGGCATAGTAATGGCGCTGCTTGCGCCGCTGCTGCCGAGGCTCTATAACACCTCGGACAGCGTCAAGCAGATGGCCTCTGATATGCTCTGGGTCAGCGCCGCGATGATGCCGTTCAACGCGTTTACAAATACCTGCTACTTTACGCTCCGCTCCGGCGGCAAGACGATAATCACCTTTATTTTCGACAGCGCCTTTGTCTGGACTATCTGCATACCGACCGCGTTTGTCCTCTCGCGCTATACGACGCTTCCGATACTCCAGATGTTCATGATAGTGCAGTCGCTGGATATCATTAAGTGCTGCATAGGCTATGTGTTCGTCAAGCGCAGGAAATGGGTCAACAATCTTGTCACCGACCCAGCGATATAAGCAATATAGAAACTGCTCCGCTCGGAAACGAGCGGAGCAGTTTCTGCTTCAGCCTTCTGTACGGCGGAACATTCTGCGGAACAGAAGCCGCGTGGCGGGACCTGCGGCAAAGAGATTCCAGAGAAGCGCCATCGGAAAGTTCTTGATCACGGTGCCGATCCATAATGCGGGCAGCTCCGGGACCGGAGCACGGCCGGGAATGATGGTGAACAGCAGAGCTGCGGCCATGCTCATGGTCGGACACATGACGAGTACTGTGCAGCCGGAGACGATAAGTGTAATGAAAAACGGATTATCCTGCCCGGGACGTATTATCCTGGCTGCCAATGCGTGCCCTGCGCGGTTTCCCCAAAGGTTTGAGAAGATGAAAACAAATATCCACATGTACGCGGCTTCGGTAAGTGCGGCCGGGAATACGGCATTGGTCATGCCGCTCAGTCCGCCGGGCTGAAGGGCATAGCCCATGCTTATGGCGACATTGTAGATCTCCATTCCGATGGCCATAGTGACGGACATTGCGATGCCGAAAAAGAGCTTTTCACCGCGTGTTTCAGGCATTTTCTCCGCCCTCCTTCGCGATGTGCAGACTGCGTGATATTGAGGACGCATCATATCGACCCCAGAAAATGTAGAGCAGCACGGACACGATGTTTGCTCCTGACAGAATGATGAACATCTGCCCGTAGCCGAGTCCGCTTATCAGAGCCCCTGCAATGCCGCCGCCGAGCCCTATGCCGATGTCGTAGGCGCAGAGGAAGGTGGAGTTCGCCGAGCCGCGCTCCGCTGACGAAGAGCTGTGGACGGCCATTGACTGCAGCGCAGGTTCAAGACCGCCGAAGCCATAGCCCGCGAGAATGGCGGAAACTATGAAGCTCCATGTGCATGGGATGAGGGCGAGCAGTAAAAAGGCGGCAAGCATTGCGGCGTTGCAGGTGTAGACGAACATCGCCTCGCCTTTTTTGTCGGCGAATTTGCCCAGCACGGCGCGGACGAGCAGCAGCATCACAGCCATTATCGCAAAGAAGAGTCCGCCTGATGGAAGCTCGGCTTCAACAGCATACTTCGCAAGGAAGTTCTCAAGCGCACCGAACGTCAGCATGAATACCAGCGCAATGACCGATGCGGGAATGGCGCTTCGGGAAAAGAGAGCTGAGATATTCAACGGCTTTTTCTCGGTCTTTATTGCAGGGGTCTTCAAGATAAGGAACAGGATCAGTGCGATCAGGACCGAGCCGGAGGCGCAGGCAAACAGGACCTTAAAGCTGAAGCTGTTCATCAGATACAGTCCCAGTGCCGGAGCGCAGGAGGTGGCGAGAGCGGTGGCCATGCCGAACATACCCATGCCCTCGGCAAAGCGCG
>CAKTNU010000140.1 GCA_934589325.1 uncultured Oscillospiraceae bacterium
TCAGCACATACTCAAAAACTATGCCGAGACCCAGATACAGCACCAGAAACACGCCTATCGGCAGAAGTGCGGCGGGGTTGCCTTTTTTCATACTTTCTCCTCCGTGTGCATTGAACATACCATCCGGGCGGCCCGAACGGGCTCGCGGGCAGGCATAGAAAAAGCTCCCGCCCTGCTTACAAGGACGGGAGCTTTTCCGCGTTCTGCTTTCTTCCTTTAGCGGAATAAGTCTACCGTATTATTCCTATGATGTCAAGTGATTTCGGCTTTTCCGCTCAAATCTCTATGACCTCGCCGCCAAGACCGGGATCATGACTTGCAAGAACTGCGGCGCAGTCCGGGGATGAGGCCTCGCTGCGTATCCATTCGAGCGACTTGAGCTGAGCCTGCCGGTTGAAGCCGAAGCCGGGCGTTATATGCTCCGTCCATGAGCGAGGAGAATATGCGGCATCAGCGGTCAGAAGTACGAAGCGCCGACCGTTCTGCACCTTAACGGCAAACTGGCCGTCAGTGTGGCCGGGGACGTTTATCAGCTGTACGCTGCCGTCGCCGAAAAGGTCGTATGACCAGCGGTTCGGACCTAGTGGGGTACCCTTGTACCAGAACACGTCTATCGGCATATTGCGCCAGAGCTCCTTTGGCTCACGCAGGGCATAGACTGTGCGGCAGCTCCAGAAGCGCTCCTCCTCAGACATAAGAAAGCGCTTTGCACCGGCGAGATGTCGGATGCCGCTCACGTGGTCAGGGTCTAGATGGCTTATCAGCACACAGTCGATATCCTCAGACCGCAGTCCCAGCGCGGCAAGATGCTCATCAATGGCCTCCCCCGCAGGCAATGTCGGCTGATAGAGTGCGGCAAGTCTTGCGGGCAGGACGCGCCGCACGGCACCGGCGTCGTAGTGCCCTTTGGGGCTTATCTCACGGCACCAGCCGCAGTCAAGCAGCAGCCGCCCCTTCGGGTGCTCTATCAGAAACGAATACACGGGCAGCTCTATGCGCTTAGCCGCCGGGCAGAATACCATATCAGCCGATTTTTTAAGACTCAGCTCGCCGCCGTACGGCATATCGGGCGAGACGCGTATGCTGCCGCAGCGCAGAGGGTGGATCCTTATGGGCTTTGGTTCGTTCATGAATATCACCGCCGATTTTTATTGACCGTCTGGTTATAAAAGCATATTATCACCTGCGAAAAAGAAAGTCAAGTTATTGACAATGGCGGAAGAATGTGTTAAATTTATTATTGACCATATGGTCAATAATAAAACGTTTTGGAGGAATCTGCAATGTCATCCAAGGAGAAGAATACTGTTCGTCTGCTGGACACTAAGCTCGACGCGAAGACAACAAAGACAATGGTCATCTGCGCGGTAATAATGCTTGTGTCAGTGCTCATCCATGACGGCGACCATATCCGGCAGGCTGTCAACTGGGGCTACACTATCCCACTGTCGCTTTGGGCGCTGAACCTCATCGTATATGTTCTGCCTGTCGTGTCGATATTTCTGGCTAAGAGCCGCCGCATGTCTGCAACGCTCGTCAGCGCACTGGGCGGAATAGTGACCTCGCTGTCCTTCGTTGTGCTGCACTGCTTCGGCTCCTCCAGCGGCCTGAACTGGGGCATATGGAACTTTACATATTTTGAGCTGATCCAGGGCGTTTGGTATGACGCTGGCAATGGACTGCAGTTCTATCAGGGCGTCGATACGCTCAGCTGGATACTGCTGTTCCATGTTCCTGTGTTCTGCCTGCCCTGCTCCTTCGTCTCTCTAAAAAAGTTTTTTGAAATAAAAAAGGCTGTGAAAGCCGGAAATTCCGCGGAATAATACCGTGAAAACGGTGCCGGAGCTCTGGCATGAAAGAGATATCTTTGAAAATAAGCGGCATTGACTGTGCCGCATGTGTCGAACGGCTGAACAGGGCGCTCTCCGCCGTCCCAGGAGTCATGGAGGCGGCGGTCAACTATGCGTCCGGCCGCGCCCTCGTGAGCTATGATGAAAGCCGGGCCTGTATCGCGGATATTGCGTCGGCGGCGAAGAGATCCGGTTTCGGCGTCCCGACCGACAGTGTGGAGCTGAAATGCCCAGCACTCGACGCGGAGACGGCGGAGGCGGCTATAGCAGCACTTAAAGTGTTGGACGAGGTGCAGAGCGCGGAACGGGATGCAGAGACGGGAAGTATAATTGCCCGCCTCTGGCCCGTAAATCCGGACAGCCGCCGTCTGCTCACCGCACTGCGCGGCATCGGGGTGTGGGCGGAGCTTGGAGAGACCGTCAGCGGTGAGGAAGAGTCGGAAATAAAGACCCGGCTCAGCCTGCTGCGGCTCATTGCTGCGGCAACGCTGCTGAGTGTGCCGCTGATATGGGAGATGCACTATCTCATTCAGTTTGCGATAGCGACTGTGATCCAGTTCTGGCCCGGGATGTATTTTTACCGCGGCGCTCTTCGCGGCCTGCGCAGCCGCACGATGAATATGGATGTTCTCGTTGCGCTGTCGACGACGATCATATATCTGTACAGCAGCTACGTTGCTTTCACCGTGCCGATAGGGAAGATGCTGTACTTCCTGTCGGACGGAGTGCTTATCGCGCTGCTGCTGTTCGGGCGTTATCTTGAACAGCTTGCCATAGGCGAGAGCTCACAGGCGATACGGCGGCTCATGCGGCTCCAGCCAAAAACTGCGCTCGTTGTGCGCGGCGGGGAAGAAAAGGAGCTGAATATTGAGGAGATAGAGGAGCACGACGTTGTTATAATTCGTCCGGGCGAGCGGATACCGGTCGACGGTGTGATATTGGAGGGGCGCTGTGCGGTGGACGAATCGCTTCTGACCGGGGAGAGTCTGCCTGTAGACAAGACCGAGGGCGATGAGCTGCTCGGCGGCACGCTCAACCGCTCCGGCAGCGTGAAGCTCGCGGCGACGCGGCTTGGCAGGGATTCCGTTCTGCAGCAGATAATTGATCTTGTACAGCGGGCGCAGAGCTCGAAGGCGCCGGTGCAGCGGCTGGCGGACAAGATAGCGGCGGTGTTTGTGCCGGTCATGATAGTGCTCGCGGCAGCGGTGTTCTGCCTGTGGTTCTTTATTCTTTCGCCGGGAGATTGGGACAAGGCCGTGAACTGCCTGTGCAGTATGCTGGTCATTGCCTGCCCCTGTGCGCTCGGCCTCGCAACGCCGACAGCCATCATGGTCGGGACCGGTCGGGCGGCCGAGCTGGGAATATTGTTCCGTAACGGCGCCGCAATAGAAAACAGCTGGCGTACCGGAGCAGTCGTATTTGATAAGACCGGTACGCTCACGTGGGGGCAGCCCAAGATCACGGAGCTGCTGCCATGCAGCGGCATCTCGCCGCAGGAGCTGGCGGTCAGTGCGGCGGCGGTAGAACGGCTGTCAGAGCATCCGGTGGCGCAGGCGGTGAGCCTCGGCGCGGCTTTTGGCTGTGCAGGACTGCTGCCGCCGGAGGTGACGGACTTTGAAAATCTGCCCGGTCTCGGTGTTACGGGCAGGATAGGCGGAGAGCCCGCCGCAGCCGGCAGCCGGGAGCTGATGCAGAGGCTTGGAGTTGATATATCCGCGCTCGAGGCCATGCCGGACCTGCGAAGTCAGGCCAAGACGGAGGTCTGCGTTGCCCGCGGCGGCAGACTGCTTGGAGTTATCGGCGTGGCCGACCGGCTACGCCCGGATGCGGCAGACTGCGTGGAACGGCTGAAAAAGCAGGGACTTGAACTATGGCTCATCACCGGGGACAATCGGCATACGGCCGAGGCAATAGCCACAGAATGTGGCATAGAGCATGTGCTGAGCGGTGTTTTGCCGGAGAATAAAGCCCAAAAAATACGTGAGCTCCAGACTCGCGGCCTGAAGCTCGCAATGGTGGGCGACGGTATAAATGATGCACCGGCGCTTGCCGCTGCAGACGCTGCGATAGCCATGGGGGGCGGTACGGATGTCGCGATAGAGGCGTCCGACGTGACGGTGCTCGGCGGTCGGCTGACCGCGGTATCGGATACACTGGAGCTGTCGCGCTCGACAATGGGGGCGATAAGGATGAATCTTGCATGGGCGCTGGTGTACAACGTGCTGTCAATAACAGCGGCGGCCTCCGGTGCGGTAAATCCGTCAATGGCGGCGGCAGCAATGAGCCTGTCGTCCATTGCCGTACTGATGAATTCCCTGCGGCTGAAGAAGGCGGTGAACAAAAACGGACGGGTTTGAGACCAAAAACCTTGAAATAAAGCTCGGCGGCATGGTCTGCCGGTCATGCGCGGACATCATCGCTTCGGCTCTGCTCGATACACGCGGTGTTGTCGACGCAGAGGCCAGCTATTACAGAGGGCTTGCCCGCGTGAAATATGATCCGGCCATCACTGCGCCGGAGAGAATAGAGCAAAGCATAAAAAATGCGGGCTACAGTGTGGGCTGCAGAGGTGTTGGCGGAGCGGCGGCAGATATCATCAGTGTAGCGGCGGTGATATTGCTGACATGGATGCTTATCTTGTTTTCAAAACCGGCTGATATAGTATTGAAAACCGGAATGAGTTGTCTCCAGCTGCTTTTGCTCGGCCTTGTCACCGGGGTACACTGTATCGGGATGTGCGGCGGTATTGCAATGGCGCAGGGCGGCGGATTGGATTCTGACCATGGCTATGAGCTCCGCACGGCAGCGGCGTATAATCTCGGCCGCGTGGCGGCCTATATGACCATAGGGGCGCTGTGCGGCGGTATTGGCGCGGCGTTAAGCTGTGGTGTGCAGACAAAATCTATGGTTTTCACACTCGCCGGGGCGACAGTCGCGCTGCTTGGGCTGAATATGTCCGGAGCTGTGCCGGGACTGCGGCGGCTTTTTGCGCTGCTCGTGCCGGAAAAGTGCCGACTGCCGAAGCGTAGCATGCCGCTGTTGGCGGGACTTGCGACCGGGCTTATGC
>CAKTNU010000141.1 GCA_934589325.1 uncultured Oscillospiraceae bacterium
GCTGACCGAGGAGGTCAAGGACGGTATGCAGGTACACGAGCACCACGACCATGACGGGCATGCGGATGAGGAATACGATGAGCATGTGTGGACTTCCCCTGTCAATGCCCAGCTCATATGCCGTGCCATAGCCAATGCGCTGGCTGAGGCCGATCCCGTCCGTGCGGCGGGCTACGCCGAGCGATGCACGGACTACTGCGCAGAGCTGCAGGAGCTTGACGCACAGTTTCGCAACGTCACAGCGAACGCGAAGAGACACACGCTGATATTTGCCGACCGCTTCCCGGTACGCTACTTTGTAGAGGAGTACGGGCTTGATTACTTTGCCGCCTTCCCGGGCTGTGCCGATGACGCGGAGCCTTCGGCCCGGACGGTAGCATTTCTCATTGACCGTGTCCGCGAAGAACAGGCTCCGGCTGTGCTCTATATTGAGTTTTCAAACCAAAAGATGGCGGATGTTGTCTGCGAGGACACCGGCTGCAAGAAGCTGCTTTTCAACTCCTGCCACAATGTAACCGCCGATGAGCTGCGCGGCGGCGTGACGTATCTGGACTTAATGCGCTCAAATCTTGAGACCGTAAAGGAGGCTCTCGGCTGATGGCGATAATCACGTGCAAGGATATGAGCTTTGCATACGACGGCAGGACCGTTCTGGAGGGCGTCAATTTCTCCCTCAGCGCCGGGGATTATCTATGCGTTGTCGGTGAGAACGGCTCCGGCAAGTCAACGCTTATAAAGGGATTGCTCGGCCTTAAGGCGCCAGCCTCCGGCGAGCTTATCTACGGCGACGGACTTCGTCAGACAGAGATAGGCTATCTGCCGCAGCAGACACAGGTACAGCGCGATTTCCCGGCAAGTGTGCGCGAGGTCGTACAGTTAGGATGCCTTAATTCCCTTGGCAGGCGGTTATTTTACAGCAAAGCAGACCGGGATCGTGCAGCCATGAACATGGAGCGCATGGGTATAGACGAGCTTGCTGAGCATAGCTATCATGAGCTGTCCGGCGGCCAGCAGCAGCGCGTTCTCCTCTCACGTGCCCTGTGCGCGACGAAAAAGCTCCTGCTGCTTGACGAGCCCGTCACCGGGCTCGACCCGATAGCGACGGGCGAGATGTATAATCTCATCAAGCTCGTCAATCTCTGCGACGGCATTTCGGTCATCATGGTATCGCACGATATTCATGAGGCAGTCCGCTATGCAACACACATCCTGCATCTCGGCCACAGGCAGCTGTTCTTCGGCACGGCCGCGGAGTATAAAGAGAGCGACCTGGCGCGCAGATTTCTTGGAGGCAGCCGCATATGAACGAAATAATAAGGATGCTGTCATATCACTTCATGCAGCGTGCGCTGGTCGTCGGCATACTGGTAAGCCTCTGTGCGGCTCTGCTTGGCGTATCGCTGGTGCTCAAGCGTTACTCCATGATAGGCGACGGACTCAGTCACGTCGGCTTCGGCGCGCTTGCTATTGCGTCCGCCCTCGGGCTCGCGCCGCTGGCGGTAGCGGTACCTGTAGTCGTTGCCGCCGCGGTACTTCTGCTCCGGCTCAGCCAAAATTCTAAAATAAAGGGCGACGCGGCCATAGCTATGATCTCGAGCGGAGCACTGGCAGTAGGCGTCGTGGTCATATCCGTCACTACGGGCATGAACACGGAGGTCTCAAGCTATATGTTCGGCAGCGTGCTGTCCCTCAGCCGGAGCGATGCTGTACTCAGTGTGATACTCTCGGTCGCCGTGCTGCTGGCATTCACTTTGCTCTACCCGCGCATTTTCGCCGTGACCTTTGACGAAACCTTCAGCCGCGCTACCGGCGTAAGAACCGATGCATACAACACGCTCATCGCAGTGCTGACCGCGGTCACGGTCGTGCTCGGTATGCGCATGATGGGCGCACTGCTGATCTCTAGCCTGATAATCTTCCCCGCGCTGTCCGCAATGCGGGTGTGCCGCAGCTTCCGGTCGGTCGTTCTGTGCTCGGCGGCGATATCCGTCGTATGTTTCATACTCGGTGTGCTGGCCTCGTACTTCTGGGAGACGCCGACCGGGGCGAGCATAGTGATCGCCGACCTTATATGCTTCGGCATATTCTCGCTGGTCGGGAAAAGATAATTAGCACTCATTCGCATTGAGTGCTAACGTTAACAGTTTATTCATAGTATGCGCTATATTTATTAACATTTGAGCAGTATCTTATATACAGGATGAAACGAAAGAGATAAATGTTCATCCGAAGTTAAATGTGTTAATAAATATGGAGGTATATATATTATGTTTGAACTGATTCCTTTTGAACGCAGATCTAATCGTGTTGCCAACTATGATCCCTTCCGTGACCTTGAAGAGTTTGAGCGCAACGTATTCGGCGGCAGCTCTGTGATGGGCAGCTTCCGTACCGACGTTATCGACACCGGTGACAGCTACGAGCTGGAGGCCGAGCTTCCCGGCTTCAAGAAGGAAGACATCAAGCTGGACGTCGAGAACGACATTCTGACCATCTCCGCCGAGCACAGCTACGACAGCAAGGACGAAGAGAAGCCCGAGTCCGAAAAGGCCGAGAAGGGCAAGAAGAGCTACGTAAAGCGTGAGCGTTACTACGGCTCCTACAGCCGCAGCTTTGATGTATCCGCCGTCGAGGTCGACAAGATCGAGGCCGAATACAGCAACGGCGTGCTGAAGCTGACCATGCCGAAGAAAGCCGCTCTCATCCCCGCAAGCCGCAGACTTGAGATAAAGTGATCCCTAAGGGAAAAAGCCCCGGTACCGCTTAAAGCGGTACCGGGGCCTTTTTTCATTTGTATTTTTCCGATATGCAGGCCGCGGCACTTCCTGATCGCTTCGATTCGACATCGATCTCTATACTACCCGCATCCCGTGCAGCATAGATTGTACACAAAGGGGTGATGAGCTTGATCGACATACGAGGTTTTATCCGCAGGCACAGCAAAATTCTGTCCGGTGCGGCACTGGCGCTGGCCGTCGTGCTGATATTCTGGACGGTCAACAATCCCGCGATAATCGGCGCTTCGGCCGCAGTGCGCCAGCTGCCGATCTACTGCGTGGAGCGCAGCGATAAGGTCGTGGCACTGTCCTTCGACGCAGCATGGGGAAACGAGGACACCCAGCAGCTTATCGACATACTCAACAAATATGATGTGAACGCCACGTTTTTCCTCGTCGGGGACTGGGTTGATAAGTACCCTGAATCCGTAAAGGCATTGGCCGACAACGGGAACGAGGTAATGAACCACTCCACCAGCCATGCGCATTTCTCCAAGCTCTCCGCAAACGACATAGTCTCCGACATATCGGGCTGCAACGATAAGATAGAAGCCATAACCGGTGTACGGCCGACACTCTTCCGCTGCCCCTACGGTGAATACGACGACCACGTTATCTCTGCTGTCAGCAGCATCGGCATGACGGCGATACAATGGGATGTCGACAGTCTGGACTGGAAGGGAATCAGCGCCGCCGAGATAACGGAGCGCGTTCTCAAGCGTGTACAGCCCGGCAGCATCGTATTGTTCCATAATGCAGCCGAAAATACGCCCGAGGCGCTGCCGGGTATAATCGAGTCGCTTCTCGCGGATGGCTACACGATCGTACCCATATCGCAGATACTTCTGACCGGCGATTTCACTATAGACCATACCGGCCGGCAATGCGGAGTTAAATAACGATACGGCTTCCTCCGGGGAGCCGTATTTTTCTGCGGTCTCATTATGCCGCTGTCCCTTGCGGCATTACAAAATTTTCTGCAAATGGTATAATTTTGCGTGACATTTAACGGAATATGTGATATTCTTGACAGCGACGGAGCAGCAGGTTTTTACGCTCCATTGAAAGGAGTAACATATGGTAACAAACAAAGAGAAGCTCTTCAAGCTCGGCAAGAAGATGACCGACCGAGTACCGTATAAGCTCGGTCTTGAAAAGCTCGACGAGAGCTGTCCAGAATACTGGGGTCTCGTCAACGTGCTTGACGACGAGATGGTAGACATTGCGCTGAGCATGAAGCAGCGCGTACCCATGACTCTTGATGACATTGCTAAGGCCGCAGGCCGCAGTGACCTCAAGGCGCTCGAGGCCAAGCTCCAGGAAATGAGCTGTATCGGCCTTCTCGAGTACAACTGGGAAAATCCCCAGCACATCAAGCAGTATCTTCTCCCTCTCTTTGTCCCAGGCGCCGCAGAATTTTTCAACATGCGCAAAGACTTTGTCGATGAGCATCCCGAGGTCTGCGACTTTTTTGAGCGCATGGCACGGCTCCCGCTGGAAAAGGTCACTCCGATGGTCCCGCTCGGCGGAGCAGGTATCGGTATGCACGTCGTACCTGTTGAAAAGGCCATACCTGCCGACTCTCAGTCCGTCAGCGTGGAGCATCTGTCCCACTGGCTGAAGAAATACGACACCTATGCTGTCGGCGCATGCTCCTGCCGCCGCTCGCAGTCGAAGCGCGGCGAGGGCAGCGGTGACGTTGAGGACCTCTGGTGCATTGCTGTCGGCGACTGCGCTAAATACTGCATTGAGACCGGCAAGGATGGCCACATAGCGACCTATGAAGAGGTCATGCACATCCTCCAGCGCGCCGAGGATGAAGGCTATGTCCACCAGATAACCAATATCGACGGTGAGGACAAGATCTTCGCCATCTGCAACTGCGCACCCGGCGTCTGCTATGCTCTGCGCACCTCTCAGCTTTTCAACACGCCCAATATGTCCCGCAGCGCTTACATAGCCCATGTCGACAAGGAAAACTGCGTTGCCTGCGGCAAATGCGTCGAGGTATGTCCCGCCGGCGCAGCCAAGCTCGGTCAGAAGC
>CAKTNU010000142.1 GCA_934589325.1 uncultured Oscillospiraceae bacterium
GCGCTGAACGTTCAGCACGACGTAGGGGATGGAGTATCTCGCCGCATAGGACATACCCTCCGCCTTCAGGCTGATGCCCGGGCCGGAGCTTGCGGTCATTGCGCGTGCGCCTGCAGAGGCCGCGCCCATAATCATGTTCATTGCGGCTATCTCGTTTTCGGCCTGTACAAAGCGGCGTTCCATGCCGAGGTCGGGGATACGGCTCGAAAGATATTCGAGAGTCTCCGTGGACGGAGTTATGGGGTAGCCTGCGAAGAAATCGCAGCCGCCGCGAAGAGCGGCTTCGGCTACTGCGACATTGCCTTTAAGAAGTTCCTTTGCCATTGATTTTCCTCCTCATTCCTCTACCACGGTGTAAACGTAATCCGGACATACCGTGTAGCAGCTTCCGCAGCCGATGCAGGCTGCCTCGTCTACGACTGCGTAGTTATATCCCGCCGCATTGAACTCGCCGCTGAGATGCAGCGCCTTCTTGGGGCAGGCGTCAACGCAGTAGCCGCAGCCCTTGCAGACGGCAGCGTTGATTATTACTTTTCTTGCCATATGCTTCCTCCTGTTTAAAACTGACTGTCGTAGTTTTCTTCCACTATCTTTACAAGTGCGGTTATCATATGGTTATACGGGGTCGGTACACCGTACTTGTCACCAAGTCGTGCGACCGCACCGTTGAGATAGTCTATCTCTGTCTTGTGCCGGAGCTTGACATCCTGCGCCGTGGAGGGCAGATGGTTGTACATCTTGCTTTCGGTGGATATCTTGTTGCCGGTCGCGAGCTTTTCTACCGTGATGCCCATCGCCTTTGCTACCGCGCAGACCTCCATGAACAGAGTTATTTCAACTCCGTGAGCTGCATCGGTGTTGGTGTAGGGGCCAAGCGGCAGGCGGCAGACCGCGCACACGGGGTTGCCGGAGCAGTTCTTTGCGAGCTTGAACCATATCTCGCTGTCAACATGCGACTTCTTGTCCGCATAGAAGTGCAGACCGTGTGCGCACATTATGGATGCAAATTCCTTCATGAAATCGTTTGGCTCTTCAAAAGCGTCGGAGCCGAAGTGAGACTCCGCAGTCTCGCTGGTAAGAGTCTTGACCTTGCCGGGGCCGAGCACGGTCCCGCCGTAGGGGACGATACCGTAGAGGATCCTCTCCTTCGGGAAGAACTCCTCAAGAACCTCTACATGGCCGAGGCCGTTCTGAAGAGATATAACATAAGTATGCTCGTCCGCAAGGCACATCGCGGCGCCAAGCGCCTGACGGGTGTACATTCCCATGACAAGGACGACGATGAGATCCATCTTTTCGCCTATCTGGTCTGCAGAGGTATATGCCCTGCACTTGACGTTGAAGGGCTCGTCTTCATTGTTATATATAGTCAGGCCGTCACGGTTTATCGTGTCGACATGCTCTTTCCAAGTGTCAATAAGATAACATTCCGCTCCTCCGAGCGTGGCAAATCCGCCGATGAGACTACCCATACGGCCTGCGCCCAAAATAGCTATTTTCATTTTTTCTCCTTTCGGTTCTTATGTGATGTGAAACCGTTTGCGCATATCTCATACATACGGAAGCACCGTATGTATGAGATATTTGATTTTAGTCGGACAGTGTGCCGGGAAAATTACGGGTTTAATGGATCTTCAAATTACTTGGCCTCTGCCGCACGCATCGGATCGAGCTCTGCGTGGACCTCTTTCATGTAGGCAGGAGTGAGGTTATAGAAGCAGGTAGCAACGACTGCGACGGCGAGGAAGGCCACGGGCCACCAGGTGTAGAGATTGATAAGTCCCTTGGTGAGCGCTGCGGAGGCAACGGTCTCTGCGCCGACGTAACCGGCCTGCTTGAGCGCGAAGTTGCGCAGGTAGCCGCCGAGGACCTGAGCGAACATAACGGCGGTGAAGTGCAGGCTCATCGCGGTGCCGGAAGCAACATCCTTGTTGCCGGCTTTTCTGTTCTTGAGCTCGGTAACGTCAACTGCATTGACGAACGCGGTGAAGAGCAGAACGGAAGTGCCCTGATAGAAGAACTGGCCGACGGTCATGGCAATGATGAAGAACACGGTGTTGCTGCCGACAAACTGAAGGCTCAGATGGCACGCTATCGTGATGCCGAGGAAGGACAGGATGGTCGCCTTAACATTGTTGCGGCCGATAGTGCCGAGAATGATGGGGGCGATGATGACGGACGCTATGCCGGCGATATTGGTCGCGGTGGAGAAGGTCGCGTACTGCATCATGTTGCCGGTGATGTACTTGAAGTAATACGGTGCGGTGGGAGAAACGATAAAGGAGCGGAAGAACACGCCAAGGCCGATGATGAACGGGATAAGGATATTCTTATCGGTAAATATCTGCTTAATCATCTTGCCGAGGCCGACGGTGTTTTTCTTGACCTTATCCCCTGCCGCCTTGACAGCCTCTGCGCCGCGGACACGGTCGGGGCGGATGGACTTCTTGACGCCGAGGGCTGAAGTCCAGTAGACAGCAATGGCGATGATGACGCTGATTACAACTGCCCAGAAGAAGCCCTGTGCATCCTCCGTCTTGCCGTCGGCAGACATCTTGACCATGATAATGGGGACGATTATGCCGGTGAGCAGGCGGCCTATGTTGGACGCGGTGTTGATGCCGGCCGCGAGGAAGCCGGTTTCATTGGCGTTCATCGACAGGGACGGTATCGCGCTGCGGTAGCCGTTCTGGAGCAGGACCGGCAGGAAGTAGAAGATGGCAAACAGCACGATGATGAGCGTGGGGCTGCCGCCCTTCCATGCCAGCAGAGCCATAAGGACATACAGGCCGCCGAGCAGAACGGGCATGCCGATTATCCACGGGGTATGCTTGTCTCTGGCCTTGAACGGGTCGCTGTCGATTATCATACCGGAGATCGGGGTGAATATGGCCTTGCAGATGTTGACCGCGGTGATAAGCGTCGCGGTAAGGGTAGTGCTGAAGTGACATAGCTCGGTCAGAAAGAAGTTCTGGAAGTTCTTGAAGAACTCGTACAGCATCTCATAGCCGACGTTGCCGACGCAGTAAGCGGTCAGCCACGCGATTCTGGACGCTCCGGACTTTGTTTTTTTGTTTTCGTCCATTTGTTTTCCTCCTATTTTCATTCTCACAAGTTAAATCTGTCCGACAGATTTGAATTAAAAGTATCACGCTTTCGACAATAACTCAAGTGTTTTTTCGCAATTTTTGAAAGATTGGCGATTGCCATAAAAATCATACAGATTTGTTGTGCAAGATTAACTATTTGTTATTTTTGTAACATCTAGATTGATGATATTTTGTCAAATTTGGTCGTATACTCCGGCTTTGTTAAGTTATTTCACGAATGTTTTGTGCGTTTTGCCGTTTGTCGATCGCAGTCCGCTATTCCGTAAGTCATACAGATTATGTCCATCATCAATATAACTACGACAGCTGCGTCAGCACTTCTTAGCTTCTCTTTGATGTGATGTTGTATAACAGCTTTTCGGTTTTTACGTTTCAAACAGCGAAAAAGCTCCGCACGGCCGATGCCATGCGGAGCTTTCCGATATATAATTGAATTATTGCGCATCCGCTGCTGCGGAGCTTACTTTTTTCCCGCTATCAGCTTGACAACGGTCATGACAGCCGCGTAAAGCACGCCGCCTATCGCCCAGATTATCCACGTCTCCCGCACCATCATTGGTTTGTTCGGGCTGAACATTGCCCAAAGGAACACTGCAGTCACAAGCAGCCAGTATACCGTGCTGACCGTGCCGATCATCTTCCGTCTACCCTTATTGTCCCTGCTGTAGTCCCCTTCCTCAAGCAGCCGCTGCATAGCGCCGCGGTACGTCCCGGCATATGTGAACGCGGCCGCCCCGAACGCCACTATCAGCAGCAATGCGCACACAGCGGCGATATAAAAAATATCGTCCGCTGCTGGCAGCACGGCCAGCACCACAAACATCGGGATGACCGACAGTATGCAAAGCACGGTCCCGGCCACTGTCAGCCTTGAATTTGTGTCCCGGAACTCTTTCTCGCGCTCCCGCACCATCCCGCTCACGCCGTATTCTGTCTCAAACGGCTCATTCTCAAGGAACTCGTAGTCCTTGGCACGGTTCGCGCAGATAATAAATATAGTAACGCCTATCGCCACGAGCACCATCAGCGTGCACAGTCCAATGCCTGCCGCGGCAGTTACATTTAGGCCGATATATCCGCCGCTGGTGAGTCCTGCCAGAATCAGCAGGCATATCGGGGACACTACACACAGGAACACAGCCAGCGCCGTTTTTGGCGCATCGGCACGGCGCAGTGCAAGGTATGCAGACGCCTCCTCCATGTTCACCCGGCGAAGCTCGGGCGTCTCATCCGCGTCCGCCGGCTCTGCCGCAGTCAATTCGTCCTTAAGCAGATAGTCAGTGCTGACGCCGAAAATCCGGCTCATCTGAACTATTTTATCAATATCCGGTATAGATTGTGCGCCTTCCCATTTTGACACCGACTGCCGGGATACCCCGAGCTGCTGTGCCAGCTCCTCCTGCGACCAGCCGGCTTTTTTGCGCAGGTCGATTATTTTGTCCGCCAAGATCATATCTTTTCCTCCATTCAGGCATTACGGGACGTTGCCGCCCTCGTTTTGATGGCCGAAGTATAGCTCATTCACCGGTTGCGGGCAAGAAAGTACACCGTATAATCTGTCAACCGTCGGTTGCGCCGGTGATTTTTCATATCTGAGCGCAATTATTTTTTCGATTTAACAACTCTGAAACAACTTCTTGCTTATATCCGAAACATCTTTCCTGTATCTTAATACTCGCAAGATAC
>CAKTNU010000143.1 GCA_934589325.1 uncultured Oscillospiraceae bacterium
CTACAACACCCTGTTCGACGAAAACGCGAGCTGCCATCTCGCGCTCGGCATGGGCTATTCAAGCTGCCTCAAGGACTTTGAGAAGTACACGCCCGACGAGGCACGTGAGCTCGGCGTGAACGACTCGATGATACACGAGGATTTCATGATAGGCAGTCCCGACCTCTGCATCACCGGCATCACCGCCGATGGACGCGAGGTGCCAATATTCATAAACGGCGACTGGGCGGAGTGATACCGCACGATCTGAATTTTTGACATTTCATATCTGACCGAAAGGCGGCTCGAGAACAATGGAAGACAGCAAAAAGACCGAAAAAATCAGCTATTACGTCGAACGTAAGAGTGCACTCGTGCAGGCATCGGCGCTTGTCATGCTGTTCTCGGCGGTGTTCCGGCTCATCGGCTGCTGGGGACTTTGGAACGATAAGACCTTTGCCGTGACGCAGATATTCCTGCCTCTGGCCTGCAACCTGCTGTTCATACTGCTGGTGCTGACGCTCGGCCGCCGCGCCCTGTGGACCACGGCTCTGCCCGTGCTGCTGGGAGTAGTGTTCTTTATCATCAAGTCCTTCGGCTTTGACAGCATCATCCACACTGTGCTGTGCATATTCCTGTATCTCGTCGTTGCGGTGCTGTACATCGGCACGGTGTTCGGCGTCATACGCACAAAGTGGCTGCTCGTGCCGCTGTTCGGCCTGCCGCTGCTGTACCATATCTTTATCGAGGATCTGGCCGCTATGCGCAGCGCAAATCCGCCGAGCTTCCAGGCCGGCATGCAGGAGATATCGGTGCTGTGCATCATGCTGTCGCTGCTGCTTCTGAGCATTGCGATGAAGAAAAAGCAGCCCGAGACCGTGCCGGAGCTTCCCAAGATGAAAGCGCCCAAGGTCATACCGCCCGAGAAGGCGGAAAACATACCCGCAGAGGAAGAGCCTCAGGCCGCCGTGCCTGAAAGCGGGTCTGCAGCAGACGTACCGGAGGAAAAATAATGAGCGAAGACAAAAACACCGGCCGCAGCGCCGCCACGGGACGGGACAGAGCCGTCACAGGCCGCAGCGCCGCGATGACCGGCCGGAGCAGGGCCTATACCGGCACTCACGAGGCGCCGAGTGTGCCGAAGGATAAAAAGCCGGCAGGCGTAAAGCGCCGGATCAAGACCGAAAAGGCGAAAATATCCGCCAAATCGAAGCGTGCCATATACATCGGCGGCACGGTGCTGGCTGCTGTACTGATAATCGTGATGGCCATGGTCCTTAAGGGCTCTGCCGCGGAACGGAGCTATTCCAAGTATTACGACAAGGCTAGCGAGCTGTACGAATCGCAGGATTATGACGGAGCGCTGGCCTACCTGCGCAAGGCGGCCGGACATGACAGGACCGTTGAGTGCGTGATACTCATGAGCAGGTGCTATGAGCGGCTTGGCAACATAGACAAGGCGCTTGAGCTCCTGCGCGAGATGGACACCACGGAGCCGCTTATAGCCGCACGTATCGACGAGCTTGAAACTCTGCGCCGCGCCAAGCAGGACGCGGAGCTCGTGACCGTTGCCGGGGGCAAATATTCCCGCGACAGTACGGGGATCGTGCTCGACGGGGCGGGGCTTAAAAATTCCGACCTGAAGAGCGTTGCGCAGCTCCGGGCGCTGTCGAGCCTGTCGCTGGCGGACAATCTGATAAGCGACATTTCGCCGCTTGCGGTGCTCGGCGGACTGACGACGCTGAACCTGAGCGGCAACGGCATATCCGATGTCTCGGCGCTGTCCGGACTGACCGGTCTGCGCACGCTGTATCTCGACTCCAACCCCGTGAGCGACGTGACGCCGCTGTATAACCTGAAAAATCTGATCCTGCTGAGCGTCAAGGGCGTTGAGCTGACTGCCGAGCAGCTGTGTGAGCTGTCGGAGGCTCTGCCCGGCTGCACGATATATTCCGAGGGCGAGCCGGGGAGTGCGATGGACATCAGCATCGGCGGCATCACCTTCAGCTCCGATGTTACGGAGCTTGACCTGAGCGGTAAGGGGCTTAACGACATTGCGGCACTCTCCGCCTGCAGCAGCCTTGAAAAGCTGAATATATCCGACAACAGCATCTCCGACCTGAGCCCGCTCATGGATCAGCAGAACCTGCGCGAGCTGGATATCACCGGCAATCTTATCACCGATCTGCGCCCGCTCATGGCGCTGACCTCGCTGGAGGTCATCCGTGCAGGGAGCAACGGAGTGAGCAGCACGGTCGCCCTCGGCGGCCTGTCGGAGCTTCGGGAGCTGAACCTCGACTCAAACAAGCTGAGTGATTTCTCCGGCATACAGAAGCTGCGCAAGCTCACGACTCTGAGCCTGCGCGACACCGGCGTCGGGGACGAGGAGATAGCCTCACTTGCCGTGATAAAGACCCTGCGCAGCCTGAACATCGAAAACGACCCGGACGTCAGCGGTGAGACCGTCGACGCATTGCGTGCGGCAAATCCCGCCTGCGCCGTCAAACATTCGACGCTGGTGTATCTCGTGACGCTCGGCGACAAGCAGTTCCGCGAGGATATAACCGATCTCGATGCAAGCGGTCTCGACCTCGTCAGCATCTCGGCGATGGGCGAGTTTGACGCGCTGGAGCGGGTGAACCTGAGCAGCAACAGAATATCGAACATCTATATATTCGAGTGGCTTAGCGGGATAAAATACCTCAACCTGAGCGGGAACTGCGTCTCCGACCTGAATCCGCTGCTGAGCATGACCGATCTGGAGGTGCTCAACCTTACGGACAACTGCGTGAGCGATATCCGCATACTAACGAGGCTTACATGGCTGAAGGAGCTGTACCTCGCCGGGAACGGCCTGACTGCCGAACAAATAGACGAAATACGCACGGCCCTACCGAATACGACAGTTTACGCGGACTGAACGCGGTAGAATAGTCATAGCAATAAATAAGCGCCATTGCCGAACCCTGCACAAGATGAATACGCTGCAGGGTATGGCAATG
This sequence comes from uncultured Oscillospiraceae bacterium, assembly GCA_934589325.1. The sequence goes on from CAKTNU010000143.1 coordinate 2,982, forward strand.
GCGCTTATGCACGGCGCGGCAGGGAAGAGGATTCGTACCCGCGCAGAGATTCCAGACGGGAGAGAGACTTGGAGAGGTCTATAGTCTCGTCGCTTATCAGCACCGGCTCCGTGCCGGGCACTACATAATCCGTGATCGGGATGCGTATCTCCATCATGCGTTCCAGCTCGTGCTTTATGTAGTGCAGCTGGGTGCAGTGCGGCGAACGGTCGACGGAGGCAAAGCAAAGGCTCGATATCTGCCCGGTGCTCAGCATTGCGCCGAGCTTCGTAACGGCCATGTTGATATGCGTCTGCTCGAGGCACAGCGAATAAACCTCGTCGGCCTCGCGGCATAGCGCCTCAAAGCCCTCCGGATGCGTCGACGGCAGGCATGCCCCGCAGACAAGTACACGTCCGCGGACGTCGTAAATATTCCGAGTCATAAGATCGACCATGTTTTTACCCCCGATAGACACTGTATTTTGAAGATATTATAGCACCATATTTCCCACCGGGCAATATGGGTGTTCAGCCGGCGATAAGGCGGAAAAATTAAGAAAAAAATTTATACACTTCTGCAAATTTGTATATATCATTATTTTACCAAAACGTTGTATAATAAATAAAAAATTGACATAAAAAGTTTAACATAAACATCGACTGGGGGAGTTCGATTTGAAAAAGAAGATAGCGGTGATGCTTGCGCTGGTATTGGTTTTCAGCCTTTTCTGCGCGGTATCCGTCAGCGCCGATGAGGGCGACACCTTCCATTTCCACACCCGTACGGGCGAGTACAGCTTCAAGGTAGGCGATACCTTTACATATTCCTACTGGCTCAATCTCAACCCCGAAATTCTTGATGAGCTCAGCGGCTATACCAATGTCAAGGAGCTGTACCTCAAGAAGATGATCGGCAACATCATGTACGACACTGACTGCCTGACCGTCATAAAGACCGAAATGCCGATGTTCAGTGCCCTGCACAGCCGCGTTTTCCAGAAGAACGACGTGCTTGACGGCAGCATCATCGACGACGGTGTACTCGATTTCACGAACGACGATCTGGGCTTCTATGCGCTGGGCAAGCTCACGGACGATGAGAAGAATGCGTTCAAGGAGACGAATATTGCCGTCAGCATCACATTCAAGGTCACTGCCGGCAACACCGAGAGCTCCTACATGCGTACACGCCTCAGAAACCTTACCTGCACTACCGACAGCGGCAAGGAGCTGGTCATTGTACACAGGGATCAGTCTACCTTTATCCCCTATGTCTCCTACGAGACAATAAACGATGAGCAGCCCAGTGTCGTCCTCAAGTCTCTGGTCGACGACTGCGGCATGGATGTGCGCTATATGGACGTCCTCGGCAACACCATCGACGGCACCGGCATACGTCCCGACGGCGAGGCCGTCGTTGTGATGTACGGCTTTACGACCGACGGCCGCTATATCAAGCTGACCGAGAAATACACCGGACAGAAGGTCGTCTGGTTCTTTGACGTTCCCTACGGGCAGTACTATGTGGAGTGCTACTTTACCGATGCCGACGGAAATTACTACGCCACGCCGGATCCGGAGAAGGCCGAGCATGTCAATGTCCCCGCTACCGGCGAGGTTCAGGCGATATGGCTCGTCAAAACCGATCCTGAGAATGCGATGCGGGTAAATATCACGATAAACTGGGTGGGCGACAACGGCTATATCCCGGTTCGCCCCGACTATCTGCTTGCAGAGCTGTATTCCGGCACGACCACCTATATC
>CAKTNU010000144.1 GCA_934589325.1 uncultured Oscillospiraceae bacterium
ACCCTAAGCACAGCGTATCTGCCGAGCTTCTCGGCGATCTCATCTTGCAGCAGCACTTCAAGCATCGGACGATAGTGGCGGCTCTTCTGCACGAGTGAGCCCTCCGCGCAGATACAGGCAGGCTTGTCCGCACTGCGTCCGGCGCCGGTCAGCAGCAGCATTGCGCCGATGCAGACGCACATACAGCGCGCCGAGCGCTCAAACATCGCAAGGCTGATCTCCTTGACAAATGCCGCATCCCGCTCATCGGCGCACAGCTCGTCCATGCCCTCACCGCTCGCCCACGCGTCGATGACGGATGAATCTATTCGGTGCAGCACGGCGGCCTTTTCAGCGCATGCCGCAGAAAGCAGGCCGTCCTCCGCAGCCTGACGCAGCATCAGGCGCGTGAGCTCACCGAGATATACTCCGGCCGTCATTTTCTCAAAAAATTTGTGACCCGGGTCCTTGCTGTTCTCGTCAAGCAGGAGGTCGAATTTTCCCCGCGGCAGCCCGGCGTACATTCCCGATTCAAGGTTTACAAGTATCTCGCCCGGTTCATTGCGGCCGAGCTTTGTTATCTCTGCATACGGTACGGCACAGCAGGTGTTCGTCCCCGTACCGCTCACCTGGCCGAAGAATCCGCTGTACGCGGCTCTGTCCAGCATCGCGGAGCCGCCAAGCAGCACCGCAACGGTGTCGTTGAGTATAACGCAGCTCTTGCCGCGTATGCCGCGGCGCTCCAGCTCAGCGATCAGCGACGCACCGACAAGCTGTCCCTCACAGCCGCGCACTGTGACCTCCTTGTCGATCCGCACAACACGGCCGTCGATATCTGGCGTGACCTCGGCGGTATAAGAGAAGCAGAAGCCGATGCGGTCGGCTCTGTCCATGAGCGGCTGTATCTCATCGGCAGCGAAGGTGATAAACTCCGCCCAGCTGACCGGCTCCGCCGTACCGGGCATCGGACTTTTTTTGAGTTCCGCCACCCTGCAGCCGGTCTCGGTAAAGGTCACCAGCGCACGGCGGAAATTTGTCCCGCCCGCGTCGATAACGACCGTGGGAACTCCGAGCGGCACCGCGCCGTCATTTTTCAGATATGTCGGTATCATCGGCATATCCGACGGCTCGCCGGCAAGACCTCGGCGCATATCCGCAAGCATCTTCTCCGCACTCTCTGCAGGACGTACGCTCTCCGGTGACATACCGTATTTATTCAGAAAATCCATGATTTTTCTCCATTCCGGCTTTTTGCAGGAGCTTTTGGTATTCCGTACTTCACTATGCACAGAAGCCCGGGCATCTTAGCCCCGTTTCATTTCTTCCCGCATTAACAAACCGGCGGCTTAATGCCGCCGGTTTACATAATGCATATCCGCGTTTACTTTTCTGCCTTCGGCTCGGGCTTGACGTCCTTCACAGACTCCACAATGCCCTCGGCAAGGCCAGCGAGCCCCTGAATTTCGCTGGGGATGATTATCTTGGTCGCACGGCCGTTTGCGGCGGCGGTAAAGGCCTCGAGTGCCTTTATCTTCAGCACGGCATCGGTCGGGCAGGAGGAATTGATGAGCTTGATACCTTCAGCGGTCGCGGTCTGGACCTTGAGGATAGCCTCGGCCTCGCCTTCGGCCTCGAGTATCTGCTGCTGCTTCTTTGCATCGGCACGGAGTATTGCGGACTCCTTCTCGCCTTCGGCCTCGAGTATCGCGGCGCGCTTCTCGCCTTCTGCGCGGAGTATCGCCTCGCGGCGCTCACGCTCGGCCTTCATCTGCTTCTCCATCGCGTTCTGTATCTCACGCGGCGGCAGGATGTTCTTCAGCTCGACACGGTTGACCTTGATGCCCCAAGGATCGGTCGCCTCATCGAGGATGGCGCGCATCTTGGAGTTTATCAGGTCGCGGCTGGTGAGGCACTGGTCAAGCTCAAGGTCACCGATGATGTTTCGCAGCGTGGTGGCAGAAAGGTTCTCTATTGCGACCATGGGCTGCTCAATGCCATAGGTATAGAGCTTTGGATCGGTTATCTGGAAATAGACGACGGTGTCTATCTGCATGGTGACGTTATCCTTGGTGATAACAGGCTGCGGCGGGAAATCCGCTACCTGCTCCTTGAGGGAAACGACCTTCGCGACACGGTCGATAAACGGGATCTTCACATGCATACCGACGTTCCACGTCTCTTTATATGCGCCGAGGCGCTCAATGACGTAGGCTCTCGCCTGCTGGACCACACGGATGTTGGTGACGATAAGAAGCACCGCGATCACGGCTATAATGATCAATACCATAATTTCCTCCTGTAATTTTTTACTTACTTCTCTGCGGGTTTTACTATCAGCTTAACGCCCTCGATGCGCACGGCAGTCATAAGCTCGCCAACGCTCGCCTTGACCTCGTCGCTCTCGGTGCGGGCGGTCCAAATTTTACCGCCGACGGAGACAGCGCCTGTCCCCGCGACATTGTCTATATCCTCCGTTACGCGGCACTCGCGGCCGATGACCATGTCCGCATTCGTAGGCTGCGCCTTGGAATTGACATACTTCTTCACGAGCGGCCTTGTCAGCACCAGCGACACGATCGAAACCACGAAGAACCAGATTATCTGAAGCCACAGCGGAGCGTGCAGTATGGCAGATATCATCGCGGCAAATGCGCCCAGCGCAAACCAGATCGACACAAGTCCCGGTGCCGCGCCCTCAATGACAAGCAGCACGACCATCAGGACCAGCCACACCGCCGTCATGCTGCCGGAGGCAAGACTTCCGATAAGCCCGGATAAAAACATTGCTTCATGCTCCTTTCGCTAATTTCTAAACACATTATATAATACCCGCGTTACTTTCGCAAGATGTATTTGTCGTGCATAACAAATAATTTACTAATGCTTCACGTTTTCCCCCTTTACTTTTTTCATTTAGTGATGTAACATACGGATATAGTATAGATTAACAAATCGAATACACAAATACGTAAAAATAACCGTCGCTGAGTAGACCGCCCTTTTCCGCGTTTTATTCGGCGATTATTAAACGGAGGCGTAAATGAACAAGCTACCTAAGAAACCCCGCAATGAGAACATGTACAAGGCCATTCTCAAGCTCGAAACGCTTGATGAATGTATGCGCTTTTTTGACGATCTGTGCACCGCGGGTGAGCTCATGGCCATGGAACAGCGCTATCAGGTCGCTACCTGCCTTGACGAAGGCATGATCTACAACGACATTCTCGCCGAGACCGGTGCGTCAAGTGCAACGATAAGCCGCGTCAATCGCTCCCTCCAGTACGGTAAGGGCGGCTATGCCGTTGCTTTCAGCCGCATGAAGGAGGAGGACAAGTGAGCTGCTACAGCTCTCTTGCCGGATACTACGACCGGCTGACCGGAGATGTTCCGTATGATCGGTTCATAGAGTTTTACGAGACGGAGTTTGCCCGCGACGGGGGCGAATTCCGTCTCCTGCTCGACCTGTGCTGCGGCACCGGCACGCTCACCTGTGAGCTTGCCCGCCGCGGCTACGAAATGATCGCGGCCGACGCATCGGTGGATATGCTGATGCAGGCCCGGGAAAAGTCGGCAGCGCTCCCCTGTCCGCCGCTGTTTCTCTGTCAGGATGCGGAGGAGCTAGACCTCTACGGCACGGTAGACGCTGCGGTCTGCTCGCTCGACGGCATGAATTATATCCGCCCCGAGGCGCTGCCAGAGGTGTTTCACCGGCTGCATCTGTTCATCCGCCCCGGCGGGCTGTTTATCTTCGACATCCGCACACCGGAGTGGTTCCGCGCTCTGGACGGAGACATTTTCGTCGATGAAAAAGACGATGTTCTGTGTCTCTGGCGGGCGGACTTTGACGAAGAAATGTCTGCAATGGTATACGGGATGGACATTTTCAGCCGAGCCGGGAAGCTGTGGGAGCGCAGCAGTGAGGAGCATATCGAATACGCCCATGAGCCGCAGATGCTGAAAAAAGCACTTGAAGCCGGCGGCTTCATTGATGTGCAGCTCCGTCGGGATTGTCCGCAGGGCGACGCGGGCAGGCTGTTTATCATCGCAAAAAGAAACGAGGAATAAATCTCATGAACGAAACCGACAGGATAATCAGGGCAACGGCCGGAGACGGCTATATAAAAATGGCGGTCGTCACCGCAAGGGCAGCCGTCCAGCGCGGGTGCAGCGTGCACGGCTGCTCCCCCACCGCATCCGCGGCGCTTGGACGTGCGCTCTGCGCCGCATCGCTGCTGGGCGATATGATGAAGGAGGACGACGCGGCGCTTACAATCCGCATCAACGGCGGAGGAAGCATCGGCAGCGTCGTCGCGGTATCGGACTCGTCCGGCAATGTCCGCGGCTATGTCGATAATCCGGCAGCGGACCTGCCAACCCGCGCCGACGGCAAGCTAGACGTCGGCGGCATCGTCGGGCGTGACGGCACACTGACTGTCAGCCGCGATATTGGACTCAAAGAGCCGTACATCGGCTCGACCGAGCTTGTCAGCGGCGAGATTGCCGAGGATCTGACGGCATATCTGCTTGAAAGTGAGCAGGTGCCCTCGGCCTGCGCGCTTGGCGTACTGGTCGACACAGATAAAAGCATAAAGGCTGCGGGCGGCTTCATAGTGCAGCTTATGCCCGGTGCACCGGAGGAATACATTGACCGTCTCGAGGACAACATCTTCATGATGGATCAGGTCACTACCGTGCTGGATGAGGACGGCGCCGAGGCACTGTTCGCTCAAGTGC
>CAKTNU010000145.1 GCA_934589325.1 uncultured Oscillospiraceae bacterium
CGCATGCCACGTCCTACTTGCTGCAGGTACTTTGCCAACGACAGTGTGGGTCTCGCCAACTGGATAAACTCTACATCGGGACAGTCAAAGCCTTCACCAAACAAATCAACATTCACCAACACTTGTATGTTGGCTTTCTGCTCCAGAGAGGCATAGTAAGGCTTATCATTACGATCTCCTATACCAGTTTCCTTAAACCTTTCAATGATTGCCTTTCTTTCTTCAAGCGGTGTCTTGCTGCTTATCGCCACAGCATTTATGCCATGCTGTCTGTACGCTTCTGCGATATGCTCCGCATGGGCTATGTCTATGGCATAAGTGATGCCTTTCTTGTTTGCTGCATATCTTATCACCGTATCGCAAAGCCTCTCGATACTTGGCTGCACATTCATTTTCTCACTCATCTCTCTCAGCGAGAAGTCTCCGTCGGCACCTCTTTTCTTCAGTGAGTTCACCATGCGCCAGTCCTCGCTGTTCTCTCTGATGGACATATAGTCATACAGCGATAGCCACCCATCGGCAATAAACTTTTTTGCTGACCACGACTGCAACAGCACGTCAAACAAATCGGTGAACCCTCGTTTGGTCAGTCGGCAGGGCGTGGCTGTCAGTCCCAGTTTCTTTGCCTCAGGATAAGCATCCATCACCTCCTTGTAGGTTTTCGCCACGGCATGATGCGCCTCGTCGATAACTATCAATGATGGAATTTCCTCCATTTCTTGATAGTGTCTCGACAGCCATTGTATCGACATTACTTTTATGCGGGAATCATCCAATAAAAGGGAACGTTTTCGATAAGCCAGATGAGCAGAGCGAAGTTTACTTCGACTTTGCCATGGCGAGAAAACGAAGGATGAAATCCAAGGTGTAGTGCCAGAAGTAGAGCAAGGACTGCTTAGCATGGTATCGAGCGTTTCCTTTATCTGCTCTACCAACTCACGACGATGAACAACAATCCACACACGTGGATTCTTCACTCTTCGTTCTTCTCTCTTCACTTGCTCCGCCAGTAGCACAGTTTTTCCCGTACCTGTCGGCATCTGCACCATCACGGACTGACACGACCGAAAAGCCGCCTCAATCCGTTCACTCATTTCTCTTTGATAGTCGTATAGCTGAATATCCTTCATATCAGTATTTCCTCGGCAAATATGCTGAGGGTATCTCTTTCATTTTTCGTGGATTCTTTCCCCATACGTCCTGCAATTTCAGATACCATTGTCTTCCTTTGTTGTACTCGCCCTCCACGTAGTACACTTTGTCTGGTTCTTCCTGCAATATCACATATTGTTCCATAAACATGAACATTCTATTGTTCACGGCACATCCCCAGTCGCGCAGCGGTATGCCGGCGAGTTTCTTGTTCTTGTAGAAATAGTAGTTGTAGCCTACTTTCAGCAGTTCCATAAATCCCATACGTTCCACTTGCGGACGCTTGTCAAACTCTTGCATGGTATACAGGTTTACCCATGTTGTCTCCTTTTCTCCTTCAAACACTACCTCCGCAATATTGTCGTCGGAGAGCTTCACCTTCTCCAGTCCTCTTAGGATGACGTGATTGTTGTTGTTGCTGATGGCATACTCATTGCGCATGAAATGCTCACAGACGTATGCGTCCTTGCTGTTGAACTCCTTTCCCTTGTTCTTGTTCACGCCATAATAGACGTATGTCACCATATAGTACTCGCCATTCACTTCCTGCTGTATGCTACCTTTCTGCTGCTTGCGCTTCTCGCCTGTGATGTAGGCAGGTTCTTCTACGGGTATTTCGGTCAACTGGTTGTCGTTGTTTTCACACGGATAGAAGTACTGCTTGATGATGCCCGTGGCACATTCACTCCATGGATTTCTCCTGCCGACATACTCCATGCGCTCACTTCTTTCTTGCAGCGCATAATAGCGTGTCACGCCATCCACCGTTCGGTATACCATTCTCCATCCCAAACGCACATCATTGGTGGTCTTGTAGATGCCTTGCTTTTCTATCGTTCGGATATAGACTCCATCACCGATATATCCGCATTCCGTCTTGCGCAAGTTGCGTATCGTGTGGTACATACCTGCCAACTCCACCATCTGTGCCTGTACTCTGGGGGCGTCATGACGTGCTATCACTACCATGATGTCGTTGTCCATGTCCATCCGTTCTCTCTTCTGACCGTTGTAGCATGCTCCAATGGTTTTCAAAGCAAAGTCTTTTGCCATATTCACCTCGCCCATGCCGCTCTGGTTGCCAAGGAACATCGCTGTCCAGTTCCATTCCGTGGTGGGAAGTCCAAATAGTCGGTACAGTCCGACATTGTCCAGAATGATGCAGCATTCCTTGCTCTTCGCCACACGCAGACCACGTCCTACCATCTGTAGGTATTTCGCCAACGACAGTGTGGGTCTTGCCAACTGGATGAACTCTACATCGGGACAGTCAAAGCCTTCACCGAACAAGTCCACATTCACCAATACCTGAATGTTGACCATTTGTTCTGTTACCGTACCTGTCTTGTAACCTTTTTCCGTACTCAATGGTTTGTTATCAGCATCATTCTTCCTCTCCACCGGCTCAGAAAGGCTCAAAGAGGCATAGTTAGACTTACTATCAATGCTTGTCCCCTTAAACCTCTCAATGATGCTCTTTCTTTCTGCTAACGGTGTCTTACTGCTTATCGCCACGGCTTCTATTCCTTGCTCTCGATAATACGCTGCAATATGCTCTGCATGTTCTATATTGATGGCATACACGATGCCTTTCTTTTCTGCTGCAAAATCCTTTATGGCCTGATATAATCGTTCAATGGATGGCTTGCGGTCCAACACATCCTGCATCTCTGCGATGCTATAGTCTCCATCAGTGGCTCGTTTTGACATTCTGTCAATCTTCTTCTGGTCTTCACTGCTCGGATTGAGCGACACATAATCGAAGTCTGACAGATAACCGTCTTTGATAAAGTTGGAAATGGAGTGGGAAGTAAGCAGTACTTCAAACAAATCGGTGAAGCCCCGTTTGTTGAGTCTGCAAGGGGTGGCTGTCACTCCGAGTTTCTTTGCCTCTGGATAGGCATTCATCATCTCGGCATAGGTCTTTGCCAAAGCATGATGTGCCTCGTCTATCACGACGAGTGATGGTCTTTCTTCCAGCTCTTGATAGTGTCTCGACAACCACTGTATAGAGAAGACTTCTATAACGTTTGATTTTTCTCTTTCTGCATCAAGAGAAGTGTCTAATCGTCTCTCAAGCGTTTCCTTTATCTGTTCTACTAATTCACGCCTATGTACCACAATCCATACACATGGATTCTTCACTCTTCGTTCTTCTCTCTTTACTACTTCCGAAATCAGAACGGTCTTTCCTGTTCCAGTAGGCATCTGTACCATCACAGATTGGTGCGTCACAAACGCATCCTCTATCTGCCGTAACATATCCTTCTGGTATTCGTACAACTGTATTTCTTTTCTCATTTGTGTCTTTTCCACAAATTATTATCTACGCATTAAATCAAATTCATGCGCTTTATCTCTTCCATGTTTTCCTTGATGAACTCACTGACTTTCTTGCCGTTGTTCGGGTATATCACAGTTATTCGGATGCTGTCATCCAACGCCCCATACACCTCATCCATCAATTTGTTGAATGGGCTATCCTTACATATATCTGGCAACCATAGTATCACGTCTCCACGCTTTACGGTTACATGATAGTCCTTTATCAGATAGTGTTCCACCAATTCCCTTATCTTCTTTTCTATTTCAACACTATTCATAAATTATCATAGATATATTTGATTCATCCGATATTCAAAGTTTTGCAATTTGGATCTTATAGAGTGTTTTGCAAGCCCCAACGGTTTTTATTCTGTTTATCGCCGTATTTGTTTTCCGAGTGGCACATTGTGCCACAGCTTTATATGAATGAAAAACAAGTCGAAGACTCGGAAAACAGATGCGGTATTTTTATCGGTTTTTATTTTTATCCATCTCCAACAAGTATTCAAACCCAAACACAAACGTGTCTTCCGTTGCATCGCCATACAGAAAATCCTCAAAACTTGTAAATGAAGACTGAAACATCTGCCCATAAAGCATATTGATCGTGTTAATATGCCAAACCATAGCATGTCTGTATCGTTGCTCTGTACGCTTGTCTTTCATAACAAGTGTCAGGATATGACATACTGCCTCCAATAGGAACTCATAATACGAGCAATGACTCTCTTTGTCTGGCTCAAAGTAATCCACATCTTTACAGTGTAGTCTTGCAAGTCGTTCAAGAAGATAGAAAGCGTTTCCTGCCGCCTCCTCATTCTTGCCTTCTTCATATTGCTTCATAAAGACTTCAAGCAATGGAACATATGCCATAGCTGCCTTCTTACCATCATTCCACATGTTCGGTTCTATCCAAACCTTGTCAATTTCCTCACGCATGGTAGGGGGTGAACCCTATAAAACTGTAGTTCTTCTATGGCTTCACTGTGCGCATAGCAGCAGGATACTTGTTAGGATAATTATTCTTGATGTCTTGCAGCATGTGTCCAAGTGTTTCTGTCATACACTTGGCATGCATATATCGTTCTTCATCTGTATCACTGGCTGCATAGTCACAACAGTCTGTGTACCATTCTTCATGCGGAAGGTCACTCTCCACAACATATTTACGGCTATCAATGGCTTCCGACCAATAGGTCAGATAGCGGAT
>CAKTNU010000146.1 GCA_934589325.1 uncultured Oscillospiraceae bacterium
TTTCCTAACTCCACACACCGGTCTCCAGCGCACCCTCTGTAACTTTCGCATAGGGGGCTACCACCGCGGTGTCACGCGCCCGGCCTCGTCCACTTTGTAGCGTTTGCGTGCGCCGTGGCGCTTTGCGTGACAGTCACGGCACAGCAACCTCAGGTTGGACCATGACAGCGAGACCGCCGGATCGTTGATGTTGTCCGGCGTCAACTCTGTCATGTGATGGACCATCTCACCGGGGCGATACAGCCCCTTAGCCAGACAATCCTCACACAGTCCGCCCACGCTGGCGGCGTACCCATCGCGGCAGCGCTGCCACGCTTTGCTCTTGTAGAACGTCTTGGCAAACTCCCGCATACTGTTTGCGTGTCCAGTGTGGACACGCGCTGCACCTCCACCCGCCGGGGCGTAAAATTATAATAGATGCCCAGCGGCGCGAGACGGAGTTTCTTTTGTCTCGGTGTAGGTGAGGCTCTCCCGCCCGCCGGGCATGACGGTCTATTGCCGTCCGTCATCCGCTGAGTTTCACCACATCAACGGCACTGCGTACCCGCACACAGGTCTTGTACCTGTCAAAGTTCGTCCCGCCGAGGAACCGGGCGGGCGGCTGTGCGGTATGTTGCCGGTCTTTCCCGGCTGTCAGGTGTCCTTTTTTTATCCACGCCGGTCGCCTGCGTGTGCAAAAATCCCTGCATGGGACACATCGTGGAGAGGTGCGCAGGGAGCGGCTGGCCAGTAATCCGGCCCCAGCGTCCGGGGACAGATTAGCGCTGACGTCATCGCCATTGGTACCGCATCCGGGCCTTGCACCCGGTGCGCGCCGTTGCTTTGGGGCGTGCCGCCCATGCCCGCCGGGGAATAGAGCAGGCTGGCTATGCAGCTTATAAAATGCCCGGGTTCTCACCGGGCGGCGGGTGCTTCTCGTGGCCCGCGCCATAAGCGCAGCACCCATGCCACTAGCAACAGGAGGTCTCGATGGACGCACAAGAGCCGCGGGGATATCTCTATCCCTACGGCTCTTGATGCTACCATTTTAGCATGAAATTTAGTGACATACAATGACATCTTTGAGTGCCGCACGATGGAGCCGGTAGACATGGCGCAGCGCCGTGTGGGTCTCAACCGCGATATTCTCCCACCGCCGGCCCAGCAGATACCGCCTGCGCAGCACCTCCCGTTCTCGGGCGTCGGGCACCTGCTCAATGGCCGTCTTGACCTCTTGCCGGACTGCGTTGCAGGTTTCGATCTGCGTCTGCAGCTCTTTTCGGGCGGACACGATCCCCTCAACAGCCCGCGGCAGCTTTTGGCCGTCACTGCCCCCGCCGGGCATCCCGGTCAGGGCGTTGGTCATACCGGTGGCCCGGGCATTCAGCGTCTCCAATTCCTGCATCAATTCCCGCTCCATCCGCACGGCCTCCTGGTATCGCCATAGCCACCGCTTCTTGTCCTGGTCTGTCATCCTAGCCCTCCTGTTTCATAGTGGCACGCTCGATGTCCTCCGCAATGTACTGTTCCAGTGCCCCGTTGGGGTTGTACCACCATTTTTGCCAATCCGGGGCCACGACCGCCCCATCCCGGCCCACGCGCTGGCCGTTGGCGTCAAACCGGGCCGCCACGCATTCCCGGTACGGCAGGCCCGGCGTCTGTCCATCATAACGCGCCGCCTCATCTACGGCCACGACCAGATGCCCGCCGTCGGACATCTGCCGTGCGCGGACGGTAAAGCCCAACCGTGTGTTTTTGTCCACAAGGTTCCAGTGGTCGAAGTTCTCCAATTCCCGCCGGGCCATGGTGAGCCATTTCCGGTCGTCGGCGGCGCGCTGCTTTTCCGCCGCCTTTTTATCGGCAGCCTCAGCTTCAAACTGTTCCAGCGCCTCGTGGTTGATATACAGCGCCTTGGCCTTGTCATACAGGTCGCTGTCCATCAACGCATTTTCCGCAATAACTTCCCCCGGTTCCGCCGGGTCAAGCTGGGTGACACTAAGGCGGTATCTGTTGACCGCCTCGATTTTCACAAGCACGTCAGCGCCATCCACATCCAGCGTCAGCTCTTTCGGCTTCATGGCCTGGGCGTCAAAATTGCCGTTGGCGTAGTTCCAGCGGTCGTTCCTCACATAATCCATCTGTTTCAGCTGTTCAGCAAGCCCGCACTCTACCACCCACTTGACAGCCTCGTCCAGTACCGCATCCGGCACATCTGGCAGCGACGCGTAGCCGAGCTGCGCGTACTGGGCCTGCTGCACCTTGTACAGCTTGCTGCACTCATAGGCGCGGCCTAGGCTGATTTCCCCTTTTTCCACCATTTCCACAACCGCCGGGACGCACTTGTTGGCAATGGCGTTCAGCCGTCCCAGCGTGCCGGTGCCGTCGCCGGTGATGCGGCTCATCTCATCCCGGACGCGCCCATCCAGACCGCCCGCCGCCTTTTTGCGTTCCAGCGCCTGCTTCAGCGCAATGTACTGGCGCAGCCGCTCGCCGTCGGTCAGTTCGCGGGCCGTGGCGTTGGAGGTGATCAGCGCGATCAAGTCATCATCCGCCCCCGCGCTTGTGTGGATGACGCAGGGCAGCACGTCGAACCCGGCCACGCCCTCGGCGGTCAGTTCCCTGCACGCCGTCCAGCGCCGGTGCCCGGCCAGCAGCATATACTTCCCGGCCCGGGCGGGCAGAACCTCCAGCGGGCTGCGCAGGCCGCGCTCGGCAATGTCTGCTTTGAGCATTGAGACATCCCCGATCTCGTAGATGCTGTTCTCCGGGTTCGGTTCAATGTCAGCCGCCGGCAGCATGACGATCTGCATCTTTTGCCCCGCCGGGGCATCCTGCCGGGCCTGGCCACCCAAAATATCCGCAATCGCAAATCCCTTGCTCATCACGCGTTCTCCTTTCGCTGCGTGTCCACCTTGGACACAATGCCGTTGACCTCATCGGCCAGTGCCTTGTAATCTGCCGCCGCCGAGCAGTCCGGCATAAAAACTCGCAGCGGCATATGGGCGCTCTTGGCCTCGCTGACGCGGACCGTGTAGCGGATGACCGTTTGCAGCAGCGGCACGCCGGGCATTTTCAGCAGTTCCGCCGTGACCCACGCCGCGTATTTCGTGCGGCGGTACTTGGTCAGCAGCGCGCCCATGATTTTCAGCCGCGGGTTGTAGTACATCTGCACCTGCTCGATCTGGTCCAGAATTTCCCGCATTCCGTCGCAGGCCCACTCGTCGCAGTCCACCGGAATGATGACCCAGTCCGCCGCGCATAGGGCGTTGATGCTGCCCATGTCCAGGTCAGGCGGGCAGTCCATCAGGCAATAGTTGTAGTTATCGTCCACCGCTTCCAGCGCATCCCGCAGGTAGTATTGGCGCGGGCCGTTGTCCATCAGGATCGTGCGGTTGGCCTTTAACATCCGCATATCGCAGGGCAGCAGGTGCACCGCCGTCGTGCCGGTCTCGCAGACCAGCGCTTCTTCTGCGGTATTTTCTCCCAGCATCACCTCGGCCACACTGGGCCGGTCATAGTCCAGCGTGCCGAAAAATTTACTTGTATTCCCCTGCTTGTCCAGGTCAACGACCAGCACGGCCAGGCTCTTGGCGGCCAGCTCAGCGGCCAGGTTGCAGGCGGTGACGCTTTTTCCAACGCCGCCCTTGAGGTTGATGATTGCGATTTTGTCCATCTTGAAAATCCCCCTGTAAAATCACATTTTCTGTTGCTCGTAGCTTTCAAATTTCGGGCCGCTCTCGCCGCCCTCGTCCTGCTGGTAGATGTCCCCAACGGGTATCCAGTCGTGGTACTGCGGCCGCCACTGCATGGGCACCTCGCCCAGACCGCCCTCCCGGTTTTTAGCGATCATGATGCCGGTGGCCCGGTAGTCGTTGGTGTCGTGCAGCTCGGCCCCGCCGGGCGGTAATGTGCGGACCATAACAACTGCGTTGGCGTCCTGTTCTATCGTGCCGCTGCCCCGCAGTTCGGCCAGCGTGCCGTACTGGGCCGCCGCGCCGCCGCGGTTGAGCTGACAAAGCTCGATAATGACGATTCCCATCTGCATGGCTAAAAGTTTTAACTGCCGGGTTATCTCGCTCAGGCGGTCGTACTCTTTGGCCCGCGGGTCGGTGCCCGCGATCAGGCCGATGTGGTCGATGATCGCCACATCCGGCTTGTAGGTCAGCAGCCGGGCGCGGATCATGTCCAGCGTTGCCGCGCCGCCCACGTCCTCGACATCCTCCAGGATCATGTTGTGGTGGTTCGCCATCATGGCCTGCACAGCCTTGATATTAACAAGTTCCTGTCGGCTGAGCTTTCGGTCCCGCATTCGGCCCGCGTCCACCCGGGCCGTTTTCGAGATGATGCGGTGCATCAGCTTCACCGCGCTTTCTTCCAGCGTCAGGTAGTAGACTTTTTTCCGCAGGCTCAACCGGGCCGCCAGGTTGATGGTCAAATCGGTCTTGCCGCAGCCTGGCCGTCCGGCCACGACCACGGTGTTGGTCGGCTCAAACAGGCCGTAGCGGTCCACCTGCCGCCATCCGGTGCGCAGCAGGGTGTCCGGCTTTTCCAGCGCGGCCACCGCCTTGTCCAGCACAGCGGCGAACGTCTGCCCGCTGCCGTCGGCCTGGGTAGCCAGAATTGCGTCCTGCATATTCAGCGCGGCCCGCACCTTGGCGCAGATGCGGTCGGCGCTGCTGT
>CAKTNU010000147.1 GCA_934589325.1 uncultured Oscillospiraceae bacterium
GTGCCGTTGCCGGCCTTGTAGGAGACTATCATGGTGACAGGGCCGTCAGGCGTCCAGCCGGTGGCCTCGGGTGCGGTGCTCTCGTCGGCTGCGGGAGCCTCGGAAGCATCAGCTGCAGGCTGTTCACTGGGCTTTGCAGCGGTAGTGCCGCAGGCGCAGAGAGCAAAGACCATGCACAGCGCAAGGATCAGTGCAAGAAACTTTTTCATTTTACTTTCCTCCTGTAAGATTTCTGCCTTTTTCATTTGGCGAGACCATTATAGTGTCTTAACAAATTTTTGTCAACATCCTCGTTATATTTATCGCAAATTTAACATTTGCGATGCGGTACTTTGCGCTTTCTTAGCCTCTATATTGTGTTTTTGACTAATTTTTTTACATACTGCGGCCAGTCCTACATACGCGGTCGTCTAGTTTATCTCTGCGGGCATAAAAAACAGGACTGCAGTGCAGTCCTGTTTTTTATTATTCTTTCGGTTCCTCCGGCTTATCGTCTGAGGCTTCACCGGACTCCGGTTCGGCCTTTTCCTCGGCGTAACCGTCGGTCATGGATATTTTCTTGGCGGGACGCTCGATAGTGTCGTCATGGATGACGTTCTTCGCGGCCTTCATCGACGCCGGCATGAACTCATGATGCTCGAAGTAGTATGCGAACTCCTCGGCCTCCATTGTCTCGTTTACCAGCAGGTACTCGGCAATGGCGATAAGGTCCTCGCGGTGCTCGGTGAGTATCTTCTCGCAGAGCTTGCTAGCCTCGTCGAAGATGCGCTTGACTTCCTCGTCGATTATCGCGGCGGTCTCCTCGGAATAGCTCTTGGTCTGGCCGAAGTCACGGCCGATGAATATGCTGTGGTCAGAGCTGTCATAAAGGATAGGACCGAGGCGGTCGCTCATACCGTAGCGCATGACCATATTGCGGGCGATGGAGCTGGCCTGCTGGATATCCGCAGAAGCGCCGGTAGAGATATCGTCCAGAAACAGCTTTTCAGCCATGCGTCCGCCGAGGGACATGACGATATTATCGAACAGCTCCTCGCGGGACTTGAAGTTCTCCAGATCCTCCTGCGGACGGAACAGCGTGAAGCCGCCGGCACCGCCGCGGGGAATAATGGTTATATAATGCACTGGGTCTGTGTGAGTCAGGAACTTGCCGGCAATGGCATGGCCGGACTCGTGATACGCGGTCAGGCGGCGTGCCTTGTCGCTCATCTTGCGGCTCTTCTTCTCCGGGCCCATCTGGACCTTGAGCACGGCCTCATCGACGTCCGCCATGGTGATGAATCTGTGGCGGCGGCGAACGGCAAGGAGTGCAGCCTCGTTCATGAGATTTTCAAGATCGGCGCCGGAAAAGCCGGGAGTGCCCTTGGCAATGGAGTTGAGGTCTACATCGTCGCCCAGCGGCTTGCCGCGGGCATGTATCTTCAGTATTGCCTCACGGCCCCTGATATCAGGCAGGCCGACATATATCTGGCGGTCAAAGCGGCCGGGACGCAGAAGCGCATTATCAAGAATGTCCGCACGGTTGGTCGCTGCCATGACGATCACGCCCTCGTTGCTGCCGAAGCCGTCCATCTCGACGAGCAGTTGGTTCAGGGTCTGCTCGCGCTCATCGTGGCCGCCGCCGAGACCGCTGCCCCTCTGACGGCCGACTGCGTCTATCTCATCGATAAACACGATTGCGGGGGCGGCCTTCTTCGCCTGCTCAAACAGGTCGCGCACACGGCCCGCGCCTACGCCGACGTACATCTCGACAAAGTCGGAGCCGGAGATGGACAGGAACTGTACGCCCGCCTCGCCCGCGACAGCCTTGGCGAGCAGGGTCTTACCGGTTCCCGGAGGGCCTACGAGCAGCACGCCCTTGGGTATGCGTGCGCCCATATTTGTGTACGCCTTCGGGTCGCGCAGGAAGTCGACTATCTCGGCAAGATCTTCCTTCTCCTCGTCGCAGCCGGCGACATCGGCAAAGGTCTTTTTGCTCTTCTCATCGGCGCCCAGTCTGGTGCGCGCCTTGCTGAATTTGGCAATACCGTTGGTCATATCTCCGCCGCCGGCACGCTTCATCATGAAGTACCATGCCGCCATGGATACGCCGATTATCAGCACGTAGGGCAGCAGCGACACCAGCACTGCCGATACCGTGGAGCCCTCGGTATAGTTATACTCCTCGATGATGCCGTCGAGCTTCTGCTGCCATATGAGATCGCTGAAATCTTCATAGAATACGGCAAAGCTGTAGACCCTGCAGCGTAGCGTCACGGTGCCGTCCTTATTCGGCGTTGCAGACTTGAGCAGGCTGTCAACGGTGCTTTCGGAGTCGGTTTTATCGGTGTCGGTCTTGTCGGAGGTCTCGGTGCGGACCTTCATGGTTATCTGGCTGCCCTTGACCTCGAAGGACTGCACCCGCTCCTCGGTAAACAGCTCAACAAGGTCGGAATATTTCAGTTCCTTGTTCTGCGTGTCGTTGGTGAACGAGAGAATGACGGCGAGGAATATCACTATCATTATCACGTAGAAGCCGAGGTCTCTGGTTCTGTTGCGGTTAGGTTTCAAACGTCAGTCACATCCTTTTCACAAGCCCTGCGCTCATGAATATATTTCAGGTTTAAGAATACCGATATACGGCAGGTTGCGGTATCGCTCGTTATAATCAAGGCCGTAGCCGACCACGAACGCGTCGGGTATCTCGAAGCAGGAGTAGTCCGCGTAAATATCGGCCTTGCGGCGGGCAGGCTTATCCATGAGCGTCGCTATCGTGATGGATGCGGGCTTTCTGCCCGTGAGGTAGTTCTTCAGATAGTTCAGCGTAACGCCGGAATCGAGAATATCCTCGACCAGTATCAGGTGGCGTCCTTCGATGTTCTCGCTAAGATCCTTATTTATCTTGACGGCGCCGGTGGAGGTCGTGCCGTCATAGGACGAGACGGCCATGAAATCCATCGAACAGTTTATCGTCACGTGGCGCATCAGATCCGCCATAAAAATAAAGCAGCCCTTGAGGACACCGACGAATATCGGATCCTTGCCCTCAAAATCGGCGGATATGCGGCGGCCTATCTCAGCCACATGACGCTCTATTTCTTCCTCGCTTATCAGCACGCCTTCAATGTCTCTCTGCATATGCTACTATTATCTCCCTGTTTCATCTTTTTCTGTCTGTATCAGCAATATCTTGTCCCCTATTTTGGGGGTAAAGCGCTCGTCGACGGCGAGGCCGGGTACGGCCATGACGCCATTGTCGTCCCGCAGGACTATCGCGGCATCACGCTCGCCAGCCGTCATGCCTGCTTCAAGGAACAGGCTTTTGAGCTTTTTCGTGCAGCCGCGTCCGCTCGGGCGCAGCCGGTCGCCCGGCCTGCGGCCAGAGCAAATAACGGCACCACATATATTCTCATATTTGAGGCAAGAAGTTTTTAACTTGTTGTTAATTTCTTGCGTGTAAACCGCTAAAGAGGCAATTATTTTTATCCCTGCCTCCGGGATATGCAGCGCTTCGCCCGGGATAAGGAGGCGGTCGGGTATTTTTACGGTCTCGGCAGCACCGAAATACAGTCTCCCCTGTTCACGGCGGACGCGCAGCCCCGGAACGTCGGCATAGCCGAGTCCGTCCCCGGCACACAGCTCAAGCAGAGCGTCAACATGGGCGGCAGACAGATTCTTCGGACACATACGGCGCATGACGCGGGACGCTACTGCGCGGGGCAGTGAATTTATCCCGTCCAGCGGCAGGCTGTTTTCCCGCAGGCTGTGCGATATAAAGTCCTCCGCGAAATTGTTCAGGCAGTCCTCATCCTCACGCAGGAGCTCCGCAGTGCGCAGCATCGCCGCCTCGAGCTCCGGATTTATCTGTTTCAGCGTCGGCGTTACATGATGCCGGATAAGATTGCGGCTGTAATCGTCACTGCCGTTGGTACTGTCCTCGACATGGGGGATGCCGTTTTCCGCGAGGTATTCCTCTATCTCCCGGCGGGTCACGCCGAGCAGCGGTCGGATTATCTCGCCCCGCACGGGCGGTATGCCGCGAAGTCCGGCGCTGCCGGTGCCGCGGGCGAGGTTGAAGAGCATGGTCTCGGCGTTATCCCCGGCGTTATGCGCGGTGGCTATTCTGCCGCAGTCAAGCTCATTCGCCGCACGGCGCAGAAAGTCATATCTGAGCTCACGTGCCGCTTCCTCGGTGCTCATGCCGTGTTCGGCGGCAAATTTATTTACGTCGCCGTGCTCCACAACGCATTTTATGCCGCGTTCGCGGCAAAAATCCTCTACAAAGCGGCAGTCACGCAGTGATTCATCCCCGCGCAGTCCATGCTCGAAGTGCGCGGCACAGACCGTGATATCCATGCTCTCTGCCTGAGTCCACAGCCAGTGCAGCAGGCACATTGAGTCCGCCCCGCCGGATACGGCGCAGAGGACGCGGCTCCCGGGCGGGAGCATATCGTATTTCCTGACGAGATCAGTATTCATCGTCGCGCCGCCTCTCGACGGAGCCGAAGCTTGTGTACTCCGGCAGCCACGACAGCTCCACCGTACCGGTCGAGCCTTTGCGGTTTTTCAGCACTATCGCCT
>CAKTNU010000148.1 GCA_934589325.1 uncultured Oscillospiraceae bacterium
GCATAGAGCATATCGCCTTTACCGACCAGCTTTTCCGCGCCAGCGGTGTCGAGAATGATGCGCGATTCCATCGCGGAGGCGACGGCAAACGCAATTCTCGACGGGATATTGGCCTTCATCAGGCCCGTAATGACATCTGCAGACGGACGCTGGGTGGCAATGACAAGATGCATACCGGCGGCACGGCCCATCTGGGCAATGCGGCATATGCTCTCCTCTACCTCCTTGGATGCAACGAGCATCAGATCCGCCAGCTCATCAATGACGATAACGACCTGCGGTATCGCAGCCTCGCCGTTTTCGGTGCAGTGCTTGTTGTAATTTGCGATATCGCGCACACCGACCTCGGAAAACAGTCTGTAGCGCTTCATCATCTCCACTACCGACCACTGCAGTGCTCCGGCCGCTTTCTTCGGGTCAGTCACTACCGGGACATAGAGGTGCGGTATGCCGTTATACACGCCAAGCTCTACCATCTTCGGGTCGATCATAATAAGCCGCACCTCGTCCGGACGCGCCTTGTACAGAATACTCAGGATAAGCGAGTTCATACAGACGGATTTACCGGAGCCGGTAGTACCGGCAATAAGCATATGCGGCAGCTTTGCGATGTTGCCGACAATACATT
Source organism: uncultured Oscillospiraceae bacterium (assembly GCA_934589325.1). The sequence continues at coordinate 629 of CAKTNU010000148.1, forward strand.
CGCCGCCGATATCCTTGCCCAAGGCAAAGCTGAGCTTGGATTTTGCGCCGGTGAACTTCGGCGACTCTATGATATCGCGCAGATAAACAGTGCTGACTATCTTGTTCGGCACCTCGATGCCGACTGTAGACACCATGTTGGGGATAGGCGCAACGCGGACATTCATGACTCCGAGTGCCAGCGCAAGGTCGCCCGCAAGGTTCGTGACCTTGTTGAGTTTCAGTCCCTGCTCAAGCTCAATGTCATACCGTGTGACCGTGGGGCCGCGGGTAATATTGGTTATCGGGGAGCGCACCCCGAAGCTGTTGAGCGCTTTTTCAAGCCTGTCGCGGTTGGTCATGACCTCATCCCGGCAGTCTGCAACTGCGCCGCCTCCGCTGCGCAGAAGCGATGTCGGCGGGAAAACATAATCCCCATCGGCGGGGTCTGCACTCCGCACGGCAGTCTCGACGGCCTTTACCTCGGCCTCGACCTCGCTGCGCTTGAGCTTTTTGGGCTTGGGAGGATCATTTATTTCAGCCGCCATTGCAGCGGGCGCGGGCTTTGCCCGGTTTTTCAGCGGGAACTCGCGAAATCCGTCCTCCAGCTCCTCATTCTTCGCGCCTGCAGCAGTATTTACCGAGGGCACAGGCTGCATTATCTCCGGCTCCGGCTGATCCGCGGGCTTTTCATCCGCGGCTTTTTTACGTACCTTGGCCTTACGCGGCTTCTGAGCCGCATTGATCTCCTCCTCGCTCATGCGGTCGAGCGGCAGAAGCTCCTCCTCATCGCCGAGAGGAATGTCTATCGGGTATCTGTCGCGCCGCGGCGAGGGCTGCTCCGGATACTCAGCGCGGGCAGCTTTACGCGCTGTGCGTTCCGGCTGATGTGCCGGTTCCTCGGCGTAGTACGCCGGGTCATACTTCACGCTGCTGCGTGCGCGGAGCTTTGCGGCAATACCGGAAATACTGGAGTTGAGCGCCGTTATGAGGCAGAGCAGGAACAGCACCAGCAGCAGCGGGAACGCGCCGTAGACGCTGAACAGAAGTTCGAGACCGTGCGACAGCAGTCCGCCGACCGCGCCGCCGCACTCAAGCGCTTTGCCCTGAATAAACAGAATATTGGTGACGGCCTTGATATCGTCTCCGACCGGAAATTCGCCGAACATGAGCTGACTCATCGCAGCAAAGATTATCGGCAGCAGCAGGGCACAGCAGACACGCGCCGCCACAGGGCGCCCCTTATGAAAGCCGAGTATGTACGCCGATAAAAGGAACGCTGGGACAACGAGCCAGAAACCCCAGCCGAGAAGTCCCTTAGCAAAATCCGTGAAAAATGCGATAAATGCGCCGTCGGTATTGAATATTCCGACCGCAGTGAAAACGGCCAGGAACAGGAAAACGAAGGCGCAGACCTCCCTCCGTATCGGGGGGGCCGGGGGCGCAGGGGGCGGTGAATCGTCTATAACAGCCGCTTTTTTCGGCTTGGTCTGTGTCTTTGAGCCTGACTTCGAGCCGGTGCCTGTATTTTTAGTTGTGCTCTTTTTACCCTTAGTTTGTGCCATTTTTACTTCCTTTCGCTCGGTTCAGGTAACGGAATGTGAAAAATCAGAATATCATACTCAGTACGATCGTCAGTGCGCCGACGACCCAGCAGTAATATGCGAAGCCGCCGAACTTGCCCTTCTTTGATATGTACTTCAGCAGGCTTATCGCCCCGATGCCGGACACCATCGCAACCGCTGTGCCGATGAGATATGCCGGAACATACTGCACGTCTATCCCCTGCCGGACTGCGTCTGCTAGACTGAGAATATTTGCGCCGAGGACTGCTGGAATCGACATCAGGAACGAGAACTTCACCGCGAAATCTCTCTTAAGACCGGTAGCAATGCCGGCGGTTATCGTGGTGCCGGATCTGGACAGGCCGGGAATGGTAGCTACGCACTGGCAAAGGCCGATTATAAGCGCATCCCACACGGTCATGCTGTTCTCATTTTTGCGGCCGGAGAGCATCTTATCGGATACATAAAGCATCGCGCCGGTGAGTATCAGGGCTGCACCGATAAAGACGTTATTATAGTATAGCCCCTCGAGCAGGTCGTTTATTGGCAGAATGAGAAACAGCGGCAGCGTTGCAAGGACTATCATGAAAAAAAGTCTTGCCGCGGGGTAGCGCTCACGCCGTGCACCGGCACGCGGGCCGAGGTTGGCAAATGCCAGCACCTCGTAAAACATATCAACGATGTCCTGCCAATAGACAATGCAGATGGACATGAGCGTGCCAAGGTGCAGCAGCACATCAAAGAACATGTGGCCGTTTTCGGCGGTGGTCATATCAAAAAGATTATTCAAAATGGCGAGGTGGCCGGAGCTTGATATAGGCAGAAATTCCGCTATTCCCTGTACAAGCCCCAGAATTATCGCGTTGATAACTGACATCAGCACATTCCCCCATGATAATTACGTTATAACCTAATTATATTACCATATTTATTGAATAAACACAAGTCTTGCGGAGTTGGTTTTGATAAGCGTCAAAAAGGCAAAAAATCAGCACCGACTGATCGGTGCTGATTTTTATTAAGCATTAGTAGTAGCGCTTATTCTTGTTCTTGCGAGCGGCCTCGGATTTCTTGCGGCGCTTAACGCTGGGGCTCTGGTAGTACTCCTTCTTGCGCAGGTCGGCCAGAACGCCGGACTTTGCGCAGCTGCGCTTGAATCTCTTAAGAGCATTGTCCAGAGACTCATTCTCCTTGACGTATATTTCAGACATTTATTTCCCTCCCTCCAAAAGTGCCTCGCGGCACCTCAAGGGCCAATGAATTGGCTTTTCAACGTTACTATTATAACTGCTAAAAGTTACGTTGTCAATAATTACTTTGCCGGCTTGAGGATAAGATTGACGAGCTTGTTCTTTACGACGATGGTTTTTACAAGCTGCATACCCTCCATCTGGCGTTTTATCTTCTCATCGGCACAAGCTGTAGCGATGACATGCTCATCATCGGCATCGGAGGCGACGGTGATGGTACTGCGGAGCTTGCCGTTGACCTGCACGGCCATCTCGCGGGTGGCATCGTGAGTCTTGGCCTCGTCGAACTTCGGCCAAGGCATCTGCATTGCCATCACGCCGGTCTTTGCCGCAAAGCCGGTCAGTTCCCACATCTCCTCGACCATGTGCGGCGCAAACGGGCTGAGCAGGAGCATGAGCTGCTCGAGGTCGCCCTTGGTAAGGCCGTTTGAGTAGAACTCATTGACCATGGTCATAAGAGCGGCGATAGCGGTATTCATCTTGAGGCTGTCTATATCCTCAGTGACCTTCTTGATGGTCTTGTGGATGATCGTCTCGTTCTTTGCGGAGATCTTATCGTCGTCGGCGGCAATATCCATGAGGTTCCAGCAGCGGTCAAGGAAACGCTTGGAGCCCTTGACAGCGTCGTTAGACCATGTGACGGCCTTCTCGAAGTCGCCGATGAACATGATATGCAGGCGCATGGTGTCAGCACCATACTGCGCGACGATATCATTGGGGTTTACGACATTGCCGCGGGATTTGGACATCTTCTCTCCGCCCTCGCCGAGGATCATGCCGTGGCTGGTGCGCTTGGCATAAGGCTCTTTGGTGGGCACTACACCGATGTCATACAGGAATTTATGCCAGAAGCGTGAATAGAGCAGATGGAGAGTCGTGTGTTCCATGCCGCCGTTATACCAGTCTACCGGGGACCAGTACTCAAGCGCTTCCTTGCTTGCAAGCTCCTTGTCATTGTGCGGATCCATATAGCGCAGGAAATACCAGCTGGAGCCGGCCCACTGGGGCATGGTATCGGTCTCGCGCTTGGCGGGGCCGCCGCAGCAGGGGCAGGTGGTGTTGACCCAGTCGGTCATCTTGCTCAGGGGGCT
>CAKTNU010000149.1 GCA_934589325.1 uncultured Oscillospiraceae bacterium
GCGTCAGCCCGTCTGCGTCTCAAAAAACAAAAATCACACAAAAATCCAAAGCTGTCAGGTGCGAAGCAGTTTTGCCGGAGCAGAAATGCGTTCAGGCAATGAAAAGCCCGCAGGCAATACTTTGTGTATTGTCAAGGGCTTTGAAGCAGCATGGGCGTTTTTCTGCCCGGCAAAACCGTGTTTGCCCTCGTCAACTGATGGTACTATCAGTTAACAAGGACATAATGAAATAACGAAGCAGGAGGAAATAAAATGAGCTATAAATACGAACAGCTTATGAGCCCGATTAAAATCGGCAGCATCACGGTCAAGAACCGCTACGCCGTCGGTCCCATGGGCGGACGTCACTTTATTTACACCCCCAAGGGCGCATACAGCGAGAACGGCATAAACTACTGGGTGGAGCGCGCAAGAGGCGGCTTCGGCCTGATAGTCACCGGCTCCAACGTCGCAAACCTCACCGTCGACCCCTTCGACCCGAAGAACGGCAACCCAAATCCCGCAACCTATCCCAGCTTCTTCGGCGCAGGCGCGGCAAGAACGCTTGAGGGCGTACACGCATACGGCGCGAAGATGTTCATGCAGATATCCATGGGCCCCGGCCGCATGAGAGACGGCAAGAGCTGTTCTCCCATTCCCAAGTACAAGCAGCCCGACAAGCTCACCGATGAGCTGACCGTCGAAGAGATACATACCAAGGTCAATGATATGATAAAGCTCGCGAAGCTCGCAAAGGGCTGGGGCTATGACGGTGTCGAGATCCACGGTATGCACTGGGGCTACCTGCTCGACCAGTTCGCAATGAGCTATACAAACCACCGTACCGACGAGTACGGCGGCAGCCTTGAGAACCGCCTGCGCATCCATAAGGAGATCGTCCGCGGCATCAAGGAAGCCTGCGGCGAGGACTTCCCGATATCCTTCCGTATGTGCATCAAGACCTTTATGGGCGGCTACAACAAGACCGACCTCACCGGTGAGCACGACGTCGGCCGCAACATCGACGAGGCTATCGAGATCGCAAAGATGTTCGAGAGCTGGGGCGTCGATATGCTCAACGTCAATACCGGTACCTACGACACCTTCTATTACTGCGTATCCCCCTACTATCTGCCCAAGGGCTACAATATCAAGTATGCAAAGCAGGTCAAGGAAGCCGTCAGCATCCCCGTATTCGTCGCTGGCGGCATGGACGACCCCGACCTCTGCGAGGAGGCTATCGAAAAGGGCTGGATAGACGGCGCAACGCTTGCCCGCGCCTCTCTGGTCGACCCGTTCTATCCGCAGAAGGTCGCCAGCGGAAAGCTGGAGGATATCCGTCCCTGCATGAGATGCACCAACTGCATCGAGTCTAACCTTTATAACGGCATCCCGCTGTGTTCCGCGAATCCTGCCGCCATGCGCGAGCTTATGTATAACGTGCCCAAGGCTCCTGTAGCGAAGAAGGTCGTCGTCATCGGCGGCGGCGTCGCCGGCATGCAGGCCGCGCTCACCGCACACGAGGCCGGACATCAGGTAGAGCTGTACGAAGCGAGCGACGTTCTCGGCGGACACCTTAACGAAGCCGGAAGCCACCCCTTCAAGTACGGTATCCATGATCTTAACCTCTGGTATCAGCACGAGCTGAAGAAGCTCGGTATCCCCGTGCATCTCAATTCACCGATGGATGCGGAGAAGATAAAGGCTCTCAAGCCGGATGTTGCCGTGCTTTCCGTCGGCTCCTACCACTTCATTCCGAAGTTCGTTAAGGGCTATGATCATGAGAAGGCGGTGCTGTGCTACGATGTACTGATGCACAAGGCCGAAGTCGGACAGAAGGTCGTCGTTGTCGGCGGCGGTCTGACCGGCAGTGAGCTTGCGTACGACCTTGCGGCGTATGAGCATAAGGATGTCACTATAGTTGAGGCACTGCCCGACATACTCTCCGCCGGCGCACCGGTGCAGAAATCTGTCAATATGATGCTCCGCGATCTGCTGGCGGTCAACAACGTCAAGGTCTGCGCGAACACCCGCATCTCCGCGGTCACTGACGAGGGCGCAGTCGTGCTTGCAAACGACGGCACCGAGTCTGTCATCGAAGCCGACACCGTTATATTCGCTATCGGCCTGAAGCCCAATAAGTCCTATGCCCACGAGCTGCTCGGCAGCGGCATCGCGGTCTATGAGGTCGGCGACGGCAAGCAGGTCGCCAATATCCAGCATTCCACCAGTGAGGCTTACGAAGTCACAAGAATGCTGTGATGCAATAAATACGCTTCCGATCTTTTATCCCCCCTTCTTATTTAAAGTGCCGCCGCTGACTTGTCAGCGGCGGCATAGTACTTTATAGGGGATTGAAGTTCTGAGTCAGAGTATGTTATAATAATAATTAACGACGGATTAACACAAATTGACGAAAGGACTGAGCAGTTTGACTCTCCAGCAGATAACATATTTCCTCGAAATAGCCGAGACACGGCATTTTACTAAGGCTTCGCAGAATCTTTATGTTTCGCAGTCTAGCCTTTCCCATGCCATTCAGCAGCTTGAGAAGGAGCTGGAGGTGCCGCTTTTCATCCGTAAGAGCGGTAAAAAGGTCGTTCTGACGCAGTACGCCCAGAAGCTGCTGCCATATTGCGAGAGGATAGTGAAGGAGATGACGGATGCGGATCAGGCGATCAGCCGCATGCGTAATCCGCTGTCCGGCGTCGTTACGGTGTTCTATTCATATTCTAACTGCGCGTCGCTTGTCCCGGAGGTTTTCAGGCAGTTTTATATCGACAATAAATTTGAGGATATTCAGGTAGAGTTTCAGATAAATCATACGCAGGTCAAGATGGAGGACGAGATGCTGGAGGGCAAAACCGACCTTGTCTTTTCCTGCACGACAGATAAGGAGGGGCTTGCGCAGGAGGCTATCGCGAAGCAGCAGCTCTACGTTCTGCTGCCTAGCAACCATCCCCTTGCCGGGCGTGATAAGCTGACTATACCGGAGTTGAAGGATGAATCAATAGTTTGCTACTATCACGGCTGGAACCTTTCAAATCGGGTTGAGGCGCTGTTCCGTTCACATGACCTGCGGCCGAATTACTCGCAGTTTGTAGACAGCTGGACGGCGCAGATGGCTATGGTCTCGCTCGGGCTTGGCGTTGCCATATGCCCGAAAATGCCTGTGGATCAGGAACTCTTGACCTATGTGCTGCTTGATGACCCGATGAGCACCCGCAATGTGTATATCTCATGGGCAAAAGACCGTAAGCTCCCGCCATCCGTCGAATACGTGCGCGACTATTGTATAGATTATTTCCGGAAGAAAAACAGCCGCGGCGGAGGCAAGGACTGAACCGCAGCAGCAACGCCGTAATATATTTTAAAACAGAATAAAACTAATACACCCCGCCCAACTGAACGATCCAGAACAGTTGGGCGGGGCTTTTGAAGGAGAAGAATTATATCGCGTTGAGTTGGTGCAGGCGAGTCATAACACGGCCCGCGAGAAGAGGCATGATACCGAGATCATATGCGAGCTGATACACGGTATATCGTACACGGGTCTCTTTGCAGTACAGAAAGGTATCGAAAAGGATGTCCTCGCTTATGCCTATATCCTTTGGGTCAGCGGGGCTGCCGATATCTTTGAGCATTGCGCGCAGGTCAGCGGATGGGTACGCATGCTCGAGAAGCTGCCTGACGGCCGGCCATTTACGCTCTATCACGTCGATGCGCTTCAGGCGTCCGGAGGTCTCATTTTTTCCTGAGGTGGTCTCGAGTTCAATTATGGCCCCGGCAGCGCTGCCGTAAGCCCTGCGAATCTCGCGTTCCCATGCTGTGCGGTCATATTTCTCGGCGTCCAGCCGAGCAGCGCTGAAATCAACATCCGTATTAAGCAGCTCTTCCGTGAGCATCAGGGCCAAAACCGTGCCGACGGCGACTTGCTCACCGTGCATGGCATAGGCTCTGCCGCGCTGCTCGCCGAGGACCTCCCAGTAGTGCGACATGTGGTGCTCCGCGCCGGATATCGGCCGGGAGCTGCCGTAGAGACTTATAGTGGCACCGGTCAGCAGCAGAGCGTTCAGAACTTTGCCTATCGCTTCCGGGCTGCGCTCTTTTATCTCATCGGCCTTGCCGATTATGTTGTCTACATAGCAGGTGACAAGCTCATCTATGCGGCGGCAGTAGTGATCACCGTTGACCAAGGCGGCTATGCGCCAATCGTTCAGAGCATTCAGCTTGCCGATCAGATCCCCGAAACCGGCAACGGTCATGCGATACGGCGCGGCCGCGAGAATATTCGTATCACCGATTATGATCTCGGTGCTGTGCGCGGGCATGGTGGCCTTGAGATTGTTTACGTTCATTATACCGACTGACGCAGAGAAACCGTCCATGGGCGCGCCGGTCACGACGGTGAAGCAGGGCAGACCGAGCTTGAAGCTGGAATATCGAAGGATGTCCGTTATGGAGCCGGTTCCGACACCTATCATAAGGTCGCAGTCGTCGGGCTTGTTTATGACTATTTC
>CAKTNU010000150.1 GCA_934589325.1 uncultured Oscillospiraceae bacterium
TTCATGGAGAACGACATCCTCTGGCACTACCGCTTCCCCCATGACGGCTGGGAGTACGACGGCGCGGTAACGGAGCTACATGCGGCAAAGCCTGCAGGTGTGACCGATTCCTATACGCCCGACGGCATCGCGGACCCCGTCCAGCCGGGGCCTGACGCGGATATCGGCCGCGACCACACCACCTCCGCCGGATGGCACCCGACCTATATAGCAAGAGAGGTCTGACTATGAGAGACACCTTTGTTCGCACGCTGCTGGCGCTTGCGAAAGAAGATCCGAATATCGAACTCATGACCGGAGACTTGGGCTTCGGCGTGCTGAAGCCCTTTTGGGAACAGCTGCCGGATCAGTTCGTCAACGCCGGTATCGCGGAGCAGAATATGACCGCCGCCGCCGCTGGCATGGCGCTGGCAGGGAAAACGGTCTTTACCTATTCCATCGGCAACTTCCCGACGCTCCGCTGTCTGGAGCAGATCCGCAACGACTGCGCCTACCATAACGCCAATGTGAAGATCGTCTGCATCGGTGGTGGCTTCGTCTACGGCGCGCTGGGCATGAGCCATCAGGCGACGGAGGACATTGCCGTGATGCGGGCGCTGCCCGGTGTCGCGGTGCTGTGCCCCGCCGATCCTGCGGAAGCGGCGGCGGCAACGAAAGCCATCGCTGCATGGCCCGGCACATGCTATCTGCGGTTGGGTCGGGGCGGTGAAATGCGCATCCATGACCGGATCGAGGATTTCCGGATCGGAAAGGCCATTCAGATCCACGACGGACAGCGCGTGGCGATTTTTTCCACCGGCGCGATATTCGATGAGGTCGCAGGCGCGGAGACGATCCTCGCGGAGCATGGGATCCATCCCGCCGTCTATACCTTCCCGACGGTGAAGCCACTTGACAAGGATGCCATTGCGCGTTGTGCCGCTGATTTCGACCTTGTCGTTACGGTGGAGGAGCACAACCTCGCAGGCGGCTTCGGCAGCGCGGTGGCAGAGGTGATGGCGGAGCTTCCGGTGCACGGGAGACTGCTGCGTGTGGGCATACATGACACCTATTGCGCGCTGGTGGGCGACCAGAAGTACCTGCGTTCCCAGTTCGGACTGGACGCGGCGGGCATTGCTGCACAGATACTGGAGGTTCTGGCATGAAGCGGCTGCTGTTGACCTGCACCGACCTGATGGCCATTCAGTTTCTGGTGCCCCATGTGAAGTACCTGTCCCAGCACGGATTCTCCGTGGAACTGGCCTGCTCGGATGTCGGCGGGCGGCTGGAGGATCTGCATCAGGCGCTGGACGGCATTGCGCCGATCCATGTTGTGCGGCTGGTGCGCAGCCCCTTTTCGGCGGAGAACCGCAAGGGCTATGGCGATTTGAAGAAGATCATTGACGGCAGCCGCTGGGACGTGATCTGGACGAACGAGCCGGTGATGGGCGTGATGACCCGTCTCGCAGCGCGTGGTGCCCGCAAGCGGGGCACGAAGGTTGTCTATATGGTGCATGGGTTCCACTTTTACAAGGGTGCGCCCCTCCAGAACTGGCTGCTGTATTATCCGGTGGAGAAATACTGCTCCCGCCTGTGCGATATGATCGTCACCATCAACGAGGAGGACTATCGGCGGGCCAAGACCTTCCACGCCGGCAGGGTGGAGAAGATCCCGGGCGTAGGGGTAAATCTGGACCGCTTTGCACCGGACGGGGAAGCCCGGCGTGCATGGCGTGAAAAGCTGGGCCTTTCCGAAAATGACATTGCGCTGTTGACGGTGGGGGAATTGACGCCCCGCAAAAATCAGTATGTCATGCTTGAGGCGCTGCATTTGCTGAACGATCCCCGCTGCCGCCTGTTTATCTGTGGGCGCGGCGAGCTGGAGCCCAGACTGAAACAGCAGGTCAAGGCGCTTCAGCTGGAAGATCAGGTGCAATTTCTTGGCTATCGGAAGGATATCCCGCAGCTATGCTGTGCATCGGATATCTTTGCGTTTACGTCCATACAGGAAGGCCTGCCCCGTGCATTGATGGAAGCAATGGCCAACGGGAAAGCAATCGTCTGCTCAGACATCCGCGGCAATGTGGATCTGATCGAGGATGGCAAGGGCGGCTTTGTGGTTACGAACGAAGCGGAACCGGTCGCACAGGCAATCGCCCGTTTGGCGGAGGATCCGCAGCTGCGCACGGAGATGGGCGCGTACAACGTTCGGACTGTTGATGCCTTCCGGGAAGAACGGGCCTTGGAAGCTGTAAATGTTATCTTTGAAAGTATTGCTTGATAGGCGATAGGCATATTTATTCATGCGATTGGGGAGGGGAGCGCAAATGCTGAACAGCACAGAGCGGCCTTTGGTGACTGTCATTACGCCGACATATAATCGTGCGCATACGATAACCGGCTGTTGGGAATCTTTAATGCGGCAAACGAATCACGATTTCCAGTGGCTGGTGATTGACGATGGCAGTAATGACAATACAAAGCAAGTCATTGAGCAGCTCTCTGCGCAAAGCCCTGATATGCGTATACACTATGTCTACAAAGAGAATGGCGGGAAGCATACTGCGCTGAATGTCTCTCATCCCTATATAGAGGGGCGGTATGTACTCATTCTCGACAGCGACGATACATTGACCCCAAATGCTGTTCAGGACGTTATATCTGCGTGGAGCAGGTATGAAACAAACGATGAGATCAATGTCATATATTTTTACAAAAGTGATAGAAACGGAAATATATTGGCCTATGTAAGACATCCCAATGAGCCCCTTTTGACATATAGAGAGCGGCGCTTATCTTCCTGTCACAGTCGCGACTGCTGCGATACATTTAAGACCGTCACCTTTATTAAGTATAAATTCCCCGTGTTTCCCGGAGAGCGCTTTATTGGAGAAGGCGCCGCTTTGCTTGACATCGAATTACAGGGGAAAGGCGTATATGTGGATAAAACAATATGCGTCTGTGAGTATCTCACGGATGGTTTAACGCAGGCGGGAAGAAAAATGCGCCTGCAAAACCCGCAGGGCGGTCGTTACAACTCTGAGAAATATATGGATCACAGATTGCCGTTTTTTCTTCGATGCAAAAACGCGATGCTGTATATTTGCTACAGCTTCTTTGCAGGCGCGTCGGTACACGAAGCTTTAACGACAACGTCTCACAAGTTCCTGGTGCTTTTGAACTTGGTTCCGGGCTCTTTGATTTACCGCTATTGGAAGAGAAAGTTTTTTGGAAAGTGAAGGCTGACATGTGTAGGTTTAGCGTGATTATTCCGGTATACAAAACAGAAAAGGAACTGCCCCGCTGCATAGAGAGCGTTTTAATGCAGGATTACCCTGATTACGAAATAATACTGATCGATGACGGCTCGCCCGATTCAGCCGGCGCTATTTGCGACAGCTTTGCTGAAAAGGATCCGCGTATCCATTGTGTACATCAAAAAAATGCAGGTCTTTCAGCTGCTCGCAATACTGGTATCGAACAGGCTGGGGGGAAATACATTTTATTCCTTGACAGCGACGACAAATGGGCTGACAAAACTGCACTCAGTCAAATCGATCAGGTCTTGAAGGAATCTCCGCAAACAGAGGTCCTCTGCTTTGGATATACGCTATGCAACGAAGACGAAACCGTTTTAAAAATCTGCCGGCCGACGCAGCCAAAATATAAGTCCGGCAAATATGACATTCTGAAACATTTAACCTATCGTTACCAGTATTACAATGCCGCATACGTTAAGGCTTTAAAAAGAGAATTCTTGCTGGAAAACAATATATTCTTTGAGCGCGGCAGACTGAGCGAAGACGTTGGCTGGTCCGGAAGGGTAATGCTTTATGCAAAGCATCTCGAAGTGCTGCCTTCGGCGTTTTACGATTACATATTGCGGAGATCCGGGTCGATCACATCTTCTGTTGGAATGAAAAACCTCATGGACATTCTGGATCAGATAGATGCGGCAATATGTGAAATAGAAAACTCAGAAGACGATGACAGACTAAAGGCACTGTATTATGAGTATTGGGCATATCAATATGCTGCCATACTGGGAGATGTACCCCGGATGGCGGATCCGGATGACTATAAGACGCTTGTCTCAAGATGCAGCAAAAATGCATTTTTGCTGAAGTATAATCATCAGCGAAAAGTCAAGCTTGTCAGTTGGCTATATGCGATAGCAGGTCTGGAAAATACAATGAAAGTTTTAAGAATTTACATAGAACGCACATGGCGTTGAGACAGCTACAGAAGATTTGACTGACGAGCCTTGGAGCACCTCAGTCCCTCACGGTGTAGTTGGACTTGGGCGCTTGAGAAAATCGTGGCGCACAGAGCCTAGCCACAAAAACAGGATGAATAAACGAAAGATTTTGATTTTGCCCTCCAAACTGACAATAGGCGGGGCGGAGAAGGTCGCGGCGGATATCGGGCTTCACGCCGATAGAAGTAAATATGAGATACATTACGTTGTGTTTGGCGATGAGATCGGCGCCTATGAGCCGGAGCTTGAAGCCTGTGG
>CAKTNU010000151.1 GCA_934589325.1 uncultured Oscillospiraceae bacterium
GTGGATAAGCTGCGGACGCGCAAGTTCGGCAGCAAGATATATATTGACGCTGAGATCGGCGTCGACGGGGCAATGAGCCTGCTCGACGCGCATGCGATCGCCGAGAGGGTGCATAACGCGGTGGAAAAGCGTGACCCGGAGATAAAGCACATTATGATACACGAAAATCCCGTGACCGCAGAAGCGTAACAGTGACGGATACCAATGCCGGTCATGCCGGCAGAAAAATAAATGAGAAGCATTTTCTCCGGCGGCATGCACGCCGGAGAAAATGCTTCTCATGCTTCTTATGTATGGCTCACGACCGGCGGACAGATGAGCTGCGCTGTGCAGTCGCTTTTATCGGGGCTGAACCAGCCCTGAATTTTATTTGTAGAACATATCTATGTATTCCTCGAAAGTCACGCCGAGCTCGTGTATCTGCTCGGCTGCGGTGCGGCCGACATAACGATAATGCCACGGCTCGTAGATGATACCGGTTATGTCCGTCGTGCCGTTGGGATAGCGCAGGATAAAGCCGTATTGCCAGGAATTGGCCATTAGCCACTGCTGAGTGGCGGTATTCTCCTGTCCTTCATCGAGATTGGTGTAGCCGGTGTCGATAATGTCCAGCGCGAGACCGAGCTGATGCTCGCTCGTTCCGGGCACGGCGACGACCTTTGCCGCCTCGACTCTTGCGGTCTCTGCGTCCATGCCCTCGTTTTCGAGCCGCTGTATCTTGTTGTCAAACAGCGCCTGCTGCTTGTCCCAAGTGCGGTAGGCAGAGCAGATATATGGCGAATTGCCGGCATTGCGGCAGTCGTCCAGCATCAGCATCAGGTCGTCATAACAGCGTTTGTCTATCTGCTGTCCGTCGGACAGGGTGCACAGCTGCGGCTCGTAGTCATCGGGTATCGTATTCCACGGGTTTACGAGCGTCAGCAGCTCCGCATCGCGGCTGGGCTTATCCATGCCATATATCCGGGCGGCGAACACGGCTATTACGAGCAGCAGCGCCGCGGTGATGAGTATTCCGCGCCGTGCACGGTGCTTTTTCGTTTTAAGGGCAGTTCTGGATGTATTTTTTCTCATAGGATAGTAGATGGCGTCGCACGCCCGATTCGTTTTCATGACGGTGCTTCCTTTCGCTGTGATGCCGCCATGATAGACCGCACGTGCATAGTTCTGGTCAATTTTTTGTATCGTTTCTGTATATTTCGTATTGTGCGCCTACACGCCGAAATCCCAGTTCTGCCCCTCGAAGGACAGACTTACGCTGCACTGCGGCTTGCTGTCAAGAATGAACTGTATATCACAGACTGCATAGAGACTGTCGGCATTATCGGCTTCGGCGCTGCCGAACTCGGTCTCGACGGCAACCGTTTCGGCCTCGGCGGTGACCGTCTCAAAGCCGTAGCTGCGGCAAAGTGCGTCGGCAAACTGCTGCGCCCGGGCGGTGACGTCGCCGGAGATCGGCTGCGGCTGATCGTTTATGCTTATATCGTAATCGTAGAAATAGCTGTGAGCGGAGAGAATTATGCCAGTCTCGTCGTCGACCGCGAAGCTGAGCTCATTCTTGTCCCACATATACTGTATGATCCAGACTATAGACGAGGTCATCCCGGAGTTGTCGCTGAGAACGACGAGTACCGGCACTGCAAAGCTCTCGGCATAGGCGGGCGGGGCTTCAAAGTGCAGCTCGGCCGAGTCCGCGATGGTCTTGAGCTCCGAGATGTGCTCCATGGCCTGCTCTGCGGTCATATATCTGCCGCGGCTGAGTTCAAGCTCCTCGCCCTCGCCGTTTGCGATGGTGTTGAAGAACCGACACAGGACATCAAGCTTCGCCGTCTCGCTGCTCTGGCGGCTGACAGAAATGCCGGTTGACAGCAGTGTATCGGATTTTTCAAGATGCGAGCTCTGCGCCGCAAGCACTGCCGACGGCAGCAGCATACCGACTGTAAGGGCAAGGACTATCATGAGCGCCGGGAAAAAGCGCCATTTCAGGAGCGAGGCCGACAGACACCTCGGATATCTTGTCATACGGCGCCTCCTTTCAGCTCGACCGTGACACAGGTGCCGTTTCCGACGCGGCTTGCGAAGGACATCGTGCCGTTGTGCAGCCGCACGATCTCATTGCACAGCGACAGACCGAGCCCGACTCCGCCCTGAGCGCGGGAGCGGGACTTGTCAACGCGGTAGAAGGCCTCGGTGATGTGCGCGATCTCCGCCTGCGGGATACCGCGGCCGGTGTCAAGCACACGGATGCGGCAGCCGTCGGGCAGCATCTCGGACACGACGTATATGTTCCCGCCGCCGTCCATGGCCTTGCGTGCGTTATCCAGAAGATTTACAAGCAGCGATTTAACAAGGTCCGGCTCGAGCATGCACAGACCGTCCTCACAGCGGCACTGCAGGACGATGCTCTTTTCGGCGTAAACGCGGCGCAGGTGCTCCACCGTTCCGCCGACGAGCTGTGCCGGACTGCAGGGCTGAAGCTCGGCGGATTTCTTCTTTAAAACGAGAATATCCAGCAGCTTAAAGGACAGACTCTCAAGCCGCTTACCCTCGGAGAAAATGTAGTTTGCCGCGTCCTGCTGCTCCTCCGGGGTCAGCAGCTGTGAGCGGATGAGCTCTGCATAGCCGATTATTGAGGTCATGGGGTTCTTCATCTCGTGGGCGAAGCTGCCCATAAAGTTCTCCTGCCGGGCGGCCGCGTCCTGAAGCTCATGGATGTTTGAAGAGAGCTTATCGGCCATGGAGTTGAAGTCCGCTGTCAAGGTGCCCAGCTCGTCCGTCGAGCGGACAGGCTCGCGGTAGTCGAGGTCACCCGCGGCAAAACGGCGCGAGGCGCGGGACAGCGCGGTGAGCGGCCGGGTCAGCCAATATGCCAGCAGCCAGCTGAGCCCGCCGCCGAATATGACGACGGCAGCAAAAACATGCCGGTATATGCGTAGCTGCTCATTGCGGGCGGTGTAAGCGTCGCTGACGCTGCTGCACTGGTCAAGCACGAGAGTGTCCTGCCCCGAGCGGAAGGCCGATGTCAGGCGTATATATCTGCCGCCGCTGCTGCTGCGGATGACGGTCATGCGGCACATCCCCTCTTCGGGGACGAGCTGGACAGAGATGCCGATGCTGCGATCACCGGAAAAATATATCTCGCCGTCCGGTCCGCGCAGACTCAGCATTGAAAAGCCAGCAGACTCCTGGCCGTCGAGCTGGGCGAGAGTGGAGGAGAGCACATCATGCTCCGGATCCGCACCGGCCTCGTCGACGATCTGCAGCGCACTGAGCAGCATGCGGTGCGATGACAGCGCGGCGGATTTTTCCCGCTCGAACGAATTTGAAAAATTGAGCGCGATGAGCAGACTCCCGCCGACGCCGAAGGCCAGTGTCAGGAGCCATATCATACTTATCGTGATTTTAAGACGAAATTTCACAGGCGCTCTCCGTGGGATCAAAATTTGGGCGCACCGGCCTACGGCTCCAGGCGGTAGCCGACGCGATTTACGGTGCGGAGCTTGTCCTCCCAGCCGATCTTTCTGCGCAGACGCTGTATGTGCAGGTCTACGACACGGCTGCCGACCGGGTATTCTCCGCCCCAGACACGCTCATAGATCGTGTCGCGGTACAGTGCCGCACCGCGGTTGCGCACAAACAGCAGCATCAGATCCCACTCGGTCTTGGTCAGGTCTATGGCCTCGCCTCCGCGGAGCACCTGCATCGAACGCAGGTCTATCTCCAGGTCGCCGCAGGTGATATGCTCGCCGGTCTTCTGGCACCGGCGCAGAACGACCTCGACCCGTGCGAGCAGCTCTATTACCTCGAAGGGCTTGACAATGTAGTCTTCAGCGCCCATGCGCAGACCCTTCACACGGTCGTCCACGGAATTTCTGGCAGTGATGAATATGACGGGCGTGCCGCTTGGACGAATGTATTCCATCAGCTCAAAGCCGCTGTATTTCGGAAGCATCACGTCGAGCAGTACAAGGTCAAAATTATCCTTTTCAAGTATATCTGCCGCCTGCGCACCGTCATAGGCGCACTGGCAGCTGTAGCCGGCCTTGCTGAGACTCAGCCGCATAAGCTCGGATATGGGCTTCTCGTCCTCCACGATGAGGATGCGTATCATGCTCTCACCCCTCATATCATCTGGTGATTTGATTATACACGAACTTGTATCGGTTTTGTATATTTTTCGGGAGAAATTGTAATGCGCGGACGAAATCTTAAGATTTGGACGAAAAAAGTCTGCCGCACACTGTGCGGCAGACCGTATCCGATATTATATTAGATCAGAAGTTTATCACGCCGAGATGCTCGAGGAGTATTTTGACGCCGATGAGAACGAGGATGATGCCGCCTGCGAGCTCGGCCTTGGATTTGTATTTTGCACCGAACACATTGCCTATGTATATGCCGACTGCGGAAATGATGAAGGTGGTCACGCCGATGAGCCCGGCAGCAGGCAGAATGTCCACGCCGAGGAAGGC
>CAKTNU010000152.1 GCA_934589325.1 uncultured Oscillospiraceae bacterium
GTATCAGACTATGGACACCATAGCCGCGCTGAATTTCGGACTTGTGATAGCGACTACTCTGAAATCCTTCGGACTTACCGATAAGCGTGACATGCTGAAGCACACATACAAAGCCGGCATATTTGCAGGACTGATATTGGCTCTGGTTTATGTACTGCTGACGTACATGGGCATGTGCAGTTCGGGCGTATATGAGGTTCAGGAGAACGGCGCTTGGACGCTGCGGCGCATCGTATATCAGGTTTTTGGGGCACCGGGCGCCGTACTGCTGGCTGCTATATTCACACTTGCCTGTCTGACGACCTGTGTCGGCCTTATAAATTCCATATCGCAGTACTTTACGGGACTCTTCGGCAGACTCTCGTATAAAAATTGGGTTTATATCATTACCGGTTTTTCGTTCCTTGTCTGCAATCTGGGACTCAACGCAATACTCAGCATTTCCGTGCCTATACTCAATGCGATATATCCTATGGCCATTGTAATGATCCTGCTCGGCCTGAGTCACGGCGCGTGGAAAAACTCTCGCCTTGCATATCCGCTTACCATTGCCGGGACGGGCATTGTGAGCATCATCTATGCGCTTGACAAGCTCGGACTTACTCTTGGTACGGTAACGGAGCTATGCAGGAAGCTGCCGCTGTATGACAATGGCTTCGGCTGGCTCTGCGCCGCAGCCGCGATGCTGCTTCTGAGCGTGATCCTGAGCTATGCGATCCCGATGAAAAACTGCTCCGCATGAACCCGATGCGGAGCAGTTGAATGTAGTTAAAGCAAAACGACACCGGCCTCACGGCAGGTCTTTTCGGTGTGTTCATCCCATATCGACGCCTGGACTTCGCCGATATGCGCCTTGCCGAGAAGCAGCATTGAGAGACGCGACTGTCCGATACCGCCGCCGATCGTCAAGGGCAGGTCCCCGGCGAGGAGCATCCTGTGATACGGCAATTCACGGCGTGAATCACAGCCCGATATATGCAGCTGGCGGTCAAGCGCGGCAGGATCTACACGGATGCCCATTGATGAGATTTCCATCGCACACCCGAGAACATTGTCCCAGAACATGATATCTCCGTTCAGCGACCAATCATCGTAGTCCGGTGCACGCCCGTCGTGCTTTTGACCGGATTTGAGAGCGCCGCCGATGCCGATTATAAACGCGGTCTTGTGCTCCATGAGATATTCATTCTCACGCTGCTTCGGCGTGAGCTCCGGATACGCATCCTCAAGCTGCTGGCTCGTTACAAAGGATACGCGGCGCTCCAGCTTGCCAAGCGGCTGAAGCTGGGGGTATATGGCCTGCATTGTATCCTGCGTATCGCATATGGCCTCGACTATATCCATTACTGTGGACTTAAGATAGTCAATATTGCGATTTTCAGGCAGAATGACCTTTTCCCAGTCCCACTGGTCAACGTAAACAGAGTGCAGGTTGTCAAGCTCGTCCTCATCGCGTCGAATCGCGTTCATATCGGTATAAAGTCCCTTTCCGGGATAAAAGCCATAGCGTTTGAGCGCGAGACGCTTCCACTTTGCAAGTGACTGGACGACTTCTGCATGCTTGTCGGAGCGCAGAATATCAAAACTTACCGGTCGTTCAACGCCGTTGAGATTATCGTTTAGTCCGGAGCTTTCCTCTACAAACAGCGGTGCGGAAACACGGTAAAGATTCAGAAGTGCGCTGAGCCTGTCCTCAAAAAGCCGCTTTAACAGGCTTATGGCTTTCTGCGTATCATAGATGCTGAGTATGCTTTTATAGCTCTCTGGTATGGATGTTTTCATATTCTTGACCTCTCATATAAACATCTGCGCGATGCGCTGATAAAAATCTTCGGCATTGCGGCGGAAGTTTTTTTCTATCTGCTTTGCCTGCTCGTCACCCGCGCAGAGAAAACGCAGGTCGATTATCTCGCCTTTTCCGTCGGACATTGCAAGATGCACCATGCAACCGTCCTCGTTTGTGGTATGCTCGGCGGTTATCATCGCGGCGCGGCGCATGCGTTCCTCCACCGGGGCTATAAGCTTCAGCGCCTTGGAGCGCACGGAATACGGCAGGCTGGACTCCACAGCGTCCGCATTGCGGGCGCCCTTTTCGGTTATCTGATACCCATCCGGAGTTTCGGTGATATTACCGTTCTCTACAAGCTCGCTGAGGCAGTCAGAGTAATCAAAATAGCCGATGCCGTCGTCGCACTGGCACAGCTCACCCAGCGTTTCCGGGTCTACAACGCCGGGAAGTCGGCGCAGGATAAACAATATCAGTATCTTTATATCAAGCTTTTCGTGTATGAATCCAAATCTGTCCATATTCACACTCCATGATTTACTTAATAAAAGTATTATATAACGTCAGGCGGCATTTTTTCAAGAGCAAATTCACACATATATGATATCTTAGCATAGACTGTACTGAAGTTTGCTTCAATCCAGTAAACAGGAGGTCGTATTTATGGCCGACAAAGTTGTACCCGGGCCGGTCGAAAGCTCGGCTTGCATCCGTGAAGCCGTATGCATCAATACGCAGAAGATATTCGACAGCTGCCGCGACAAGGACTGCGTCGACGATCTGCGGGTATTCCCTACCGTCAGCTCCCAGTCCTACATAGAGAATGCGCTCAGCGTACGCGCCAAGTCTGCGGAGCTGCTGTATGTACAGGTAAACGTTGAGCCGATAACCTTCAATCGCGGCTACTACACAGTGGACTGCACCTACTTTTACAAGATAACGGGTGAGACCTTTCCCAACGCACAGACGCTGACCGGGCTTGCGATTTTTGATAAGCGCGTAATGCTCTTCGGCGGGAGCGGCCGAGTCAAGAGCTTCTCGTCCGACACAGTGTCGCCGATATCGTGGGCCGATGACCTGCCGACAGGAGTGGTGGAGTCGGTAGACCCGATAGCGCTGCATATGAAGCTGGTGGACTCCGAGTGCCTGCTGACTACAGAACTCGAGCAGCGGAGCGTACCTGACTTTATCAGCGCGGCTTTTCCCGAGGCTCTTGTTACGACCGATACGGCGCGGCGCTGGTACGTCACGATAGGTCAGTTCTCGATAATCCGTCTTGAGCGCGGAACACAGCTGCTGATACCGGCATATGACTACTGCATGCCGGATAAGGAGTGCCCCGGTACCTCCGACGATGATCCCTGCGCACTGTTCGGGAAAATACGCTTCCCGGTTGAGGAATTCTTCCCACCGGACAGCGTGGATGAGTGCAGCGATTACAGAAGCCTTGTATAACAAAAAATCGAGCCGTACAGACGGCTCGATTTTTTTCGCAATTACGCGATGATTATTTTATTATAATTCTTCTTGCCGCGCCGGAGTACGATGCCCTGTTTGAGTTCGTCCGCGCTGTAGCTCTTGGATATATCGGATATCTTCTCATCGTTTGCGGTAACACCGCCCTGCTGAATATTGCGGCGTGCCTCGGATTTGGAAGCGCAGAGTCCGGAGCGAACGAGCATGGTCATGATGTCCATAGTCCCGTCAGTGAGCTCGGCCTCGGATATCTCGGTGGTAGGCATATTTTCGCTGCTTCCGCCGCCGACAAACAGCGCCTTTGCGGAGGTCTCGGCCTTCTTTGCCTCTTCCTCGCCGTGGACAAGGCTCGTCAGCTCATAGGCAAGGATATCCTTGGCGCGGTTGAGCTGGCTGCCCTCCCAGTGCGCCATCTCATCTATCTGCTCGAGGGGCAGGAAGGTAAGCATGCGTATGCACTTGAGGACGTCGTTGTCTCCGACGTTGCGCCAGTACTGGTAGAACTCATAGGGGCTGGTCTTGTTCGGATCGAGCCATACGGCATTGCCGGCGGTTTTGCCCATTTTGTGACCCTGTGAGTCGGTGAGCAGTGTGATGGTCATGGCGTGGGCATCCTTACCGAGCTTGCGGCGTATGAGCTCGGTGCCGCCGAGCATATTGCTCCACTGATCGTCACCGCCGAACTGCATATTGCAGTCATAGTGCTGAAACAGGTAGTAGAAGTCATAGCTCTGCATTATCATATAGTTGAACTCGAGGAAGCTGAGCCCCTTCTCCATGCGCTGCTTGTAGCACTCGGCGCGGAGCATATTGTTGACGGAGAAGCATGCCCCAACCTCGCGCAGAAGTTCAACGTAGTTCAGATTGAGCAGCCAATCGGCATTGTTGACCATGATGGCCTTATCCTCACCGAATTCGATAAACCGCTCCATCTGACGCTTGAAGCACTCTGCGTTATGCTCGATATCCTCTCGGGTCAGCATCTTGCGCATATCTGTGCGGCCGGACGGGTCGCCTATCATGGTGGTGCCGCCGCCGATGAGCGCGACGGGCTTGTTGCCTGCCATCTGCAGTCGCTTCATAAGGGTAAGAGCCATGAAGTGACCAGCAGTC
>CAKTNU010000153.1 GCA_934589325.1 uncultured Oscillospiraceae bacterium
TCTTTATAATCGCTGTAGCCTCCTGCGAACGGTTGCCGTCGGAGTCTATAGCCTTGTAGCCGAAATAATCACGGCCGCGCTTGCCCTCACGCGGCGTATACACAAAGCTGCCGCCGTCCGAAAGTTCGATGCTGCCTTTGACCGGCGGCGTCGTTATCTCAAAGGTCAGTTCGCCGCCGTCAGGATCATAGGCTGCAAGCTGTCCGCCCACAGACACGCCGCGGTATGTCGTCAGCTCAAGGTTTGCGGCAACGGGTGCGCTGCCTGCGGCGTCCGCCGCCGCGCCAAGCGAGATCAGACCGGTCAGCAGCATAAGGAGTGCCGCCGCGGATGCAATGAATCGTTTCATGTTTATACCTCCAATCCGCAGGTATTTTGTGTATAAACCGGGCAATTATGCAAAATTAAGTGGACGCTCGGCGCGGTATGTGTTATGATTAGATAAATTCAGCAAGTAAAATATCGAAAGGACTGTTTTTATGCAAGCATCCGCTGCTGCACTCTGGATAAATACCGTATTCGCGGGCTTTGACCAGAGCATCACTACCGCAGTGCACAACCTGTATCTTTGGGCCGGAGATTTCTTCACACCGTTTTTCGAGTTCATATCCTTTCTCGGCCACGACGGTATAATTCTTGTTCTGCTGTCGATCGCCCTGATGCTGTTCAAAAAGACCAGACGCTTCGGCACGGCCATGCTGTTCGGCGTCGCTATCGGCGCGATATTCACGAACTGCGTCCTCAAAGTACTCATAGCCCGGCCAAGACCGTATGCCGACGAAAGCAGCATCTTCTATCAGTTCTGGCTGCTCGTAGGGCAGAATGTGGAGAGTGACAAGAGCTTTCCGTCCGGTCACACCACCGCTGCATTTGCAACGATGACGGCAGTGTTCATGGTCGGCGACAAGCGCGTCAGCTGGCTTGCGTACATATTCGCGATACTCATGGGGATTTCGCGTATATATCTTGTTGTTCATTTCCCGTCTGACGTTCTGGCCGGTGTCATAGTCGGCATAATCGCAGGTATCATCGGCACGGTCCTGTCCCGCAAATTGCCTGAAAAATATTACGATAAGAACATTTTTCAGAAAAAAGGCGGTGGAGCGCATTGTTCGGAAGGCTGAGATTCAAGGGTGTTGACAAGAAACGCATCAGCGATCAGGCACATATTGACGACTATAATGCCGCCGAGCCGATAGGCCGTGTACGTCTCGGGAAGCTGTGTCTGTACTACCGTGACCTCGGCGTAAAGTACTACGTTCCATATGACTACATTGACCGCAGCTTTACCCGCATAAGCGAGTGCCAGCCTGATGACAGCCCTGCATATTACTACTACCGGCTCATTCTCGTCCACGACGGCAAGGAGTTTGCGAACCTCATCTTCAATGAGGAGGAGGATGTGGACCGCATCCATGCGGAGCTGAAGCGAATAAATCCCGATATTGCCTACGGCTATGTCCCTCCCGCTGACGGGAAGCGCAGGCACTTCTCGTAAATCTGATAAAAGTAAGAGTAACCAGCCCGCTTGGGCTGGTTACTCTTACTTTTTGAGCATCAATCTATTCACAAGCTCTTCATCGCTCTCGGCAATGACAGTACTGAAATCCGTATATATCACCTTACCTGGCAAAGAGCCTGAGGGCTTGCGCACGAAACGCACCATAGTATAATCCACAGGTATCTTTCCCGCGCCGCGCCCCTGCGAGTAGTAGGCCGCAACGGAGGCCGCCTGTATTATGCTGCGCTCCGGCGGCTCGAGGCCGTCGCAGCGGAGGATGACATGGCTGCCGTGTATTCTCTGTGTGTGCAGCCAATAATCGGTACGTCTGGCTGTTTTCGTCGTCAACTCGTCGTTCTGGATATTGCTGCGTCCGACAAGCAGCTCCAGGCCGTCGTCGGTCATAAACCGAAGCGGCTGCTGCGGACGCAGACGCTCTTTTTTTACGGCTTTTGCTTTTTTATCATACCCTGCGGCAGCAAGCTCCAATCTGATATCCGTCAGGTCCTTCTCGCTTTCGGCGCACTGAAGCTCGGTGAGGACACTGTTCAAATAGTCAAGCTGCGCCTCACCCTGCGCGACAAGCACGGTAAGATGCTCTTTTGCAGCCTTGAGCTTGTTGTACTCCTTATACATTGCGGCCGCATTCTGCTGCGGAGTTTTCAGCGGGTCGAGCGGTATTTTTATCTCCGGGCAATCCGGCTCGTAGTAATCCTCACAGCAAAGCTCCCTGTCGCCTTTCTTCAAACGGTAAATATTCGCCGTGACGAGTTCGGCCTGCTTTTTCAGCTCCTCACGGCTGTCGGCACGGCTGAGCTCTTCACTCTGCGCGGCGAGCTTTCTGGCTATGCGGTCACGCACTGTCCTTACGTAATGCGTCAGCTCGCTGCCGCGTCTGCGTTGACGCTCCAGCCTGTCACGTCGGGCATAGAAGCTGTCCAGCAGCTCGGAAAAGCTGTAGAACCGTTCTGTCTCCGCCGAGTCTCCATACTGGCTTATCGCGATACAGCTGTAGTCAAATGGTGCGCCGTCTCGGGTGAGCATATACGGCGCCGTCTCCCCGTGCTCTATGCTTTCAAGCAGGGCAGAAAGGCAGTCCGGCAAGCGGTCATAATCGCCGCCGCAGCGGTGCGCAAGCTCGCGGCACACGAGCGGCGAGAGGCCGGAAAATGCGGACAGCAGCCATTTATCCATTGGCGCAGACCTGTCCGCGGCGGCAATTCGCGCAAGGCGCACAGTATCGTCAGCCTCAAAAACGGACAGCTTGTCCTGCTTTGGCGGCATGCGGTAGAACATCCCGGGCAGGAGTCTGCGCTCTGCATCCCCGGCGAAGTCCATGCGCCGCATGCAGTCGATTATACGCCCGTCAGGTCCGACGAGTATGAGGTTTGAACTGCGGCCGATAAGCTCCAGAACAAGCGTTTTCTGTGCAGAGACGCCCATCTCATCATGCGTGTCGAGCGTCAGAGTCAGCATGCGCTCATGCTCGGGCTGGGCTATCGAAACGATCCGCGCCCCGGTCAGGTGCTTGCGCAGGAGCATGCAGAACATCGGCGGTTCTGCGGGATTCTCAATGCTCTCCGCTGTAAAATGCATTCTCGCGTTGCCGGCGCCTGCAGCGATGAGCAGCCTTCGGTTTTTTCCGAGACTGCGGACGGACAGCAGGATAAGATCACGCTCCGGCTGCTGCACCTTATCTATCCTTGCGCCCTCAAGCTGCGGCTGAAGCTCGCGGCAGAGCGCAGATACGGTCATTGCGTCAAGCGGCATTATTCTTCCTCCATTATCGCCGCGAACAGCTCCTCAACTCGCTCCGTCC
Organism: uncultured Oscillospiraceae bacterium; assembly: GCA_934589325.1. The sequence goes on from CAKTNU010000153.1 coordinate 3,321, forward strand.
GCCCCTGGAGGTACAGCCAGCCGAACAGTGCTTCAAGCCCTGTTGCGGCGTGGTACTGCCCGATATCGGCATTGTGCGGCACGGAGTTCACCTTTGCGTTGCGGCCGCGGCGATAGACCGACGCTTCCTCTGCGTCAAGCAGAAGCAGCAGCTTCTCCGCCGCACGTGCCTGTGCGGGGGCATTGACATACGATACCGTCTGCCGGTGCAGCTGCGCGACCGAACTGACCGCTCTGGTGCAGAGCATAGTGCGGGTCAGCAGCTCATACACGGCGTCCCCGACGTGTGCCAGAGCCAGCATACTGAGCTTATTTGCGTCGATCGTACTTAGATCCGGTTTAAAATAGTTCATTCTTTTAATTCTGTCTATTCTTCCTCATCGTCCAAGGTATCGGCCATATCAGCCGCAAGCTCCGCGCCAATGTCGCTTGCAAGGCCGAGCTGTACCTTGAGCGCGTTCCATCCCTCGCGGTCGATAACCACGCTGCGCGGCTTTGCTCCCTCGTAGGGTCCGACAACGCCGAGCTCCTCCATCTGGTCCACAATACGTGCCGCTCTAGAATACCCCAGCTTTATGCGCCGCTGAAGCATCGAGACAGAGCACTGCTTCGTCTCAAGAACGACCTCGACGGCCTGCGGCAGCATCTCATCATAGTTCCCGGTGGGGGAATCCTCGTCGCGCTCTGCCTTAGCGTCGGCCGACTTCTTGTCCTCGGCAGCCTTGTCCATAAACTGCTCGATCTCGGTATTCGTCTGCACCGCACCGGCGCTCTCCTTGATAAACTGGATGACGTCCTCGCGCTCCTCATCAGACACAAAGGCCCCCTGAATACGCGTAGGCTTGCCGCTGCCGACCGGGGAAAAGAGCATATCGCCCATACCGACCAGCTTTTCTGCGCCCGGCATATCGAGAATTATGCGGCTCTCAAGCGAGGATGACACGGCAAATGCTATGCGTGACGGTATGTTCGCCTTCATGATACCCGTGATC
>CAKTNU010000154.1 GCA_934589325.1 uncultured Oscillospiraceae bacterium
GAGCTGGACTTCGTCGCGGAGCTGCCCTACACCCGGCAGTACCACCCGATGTATGAGCCGATGGGCGGCGTGCCCGGGCTCGAAGAGGTCAAGTTCTCCGTCATCCATAATCGCGGCTGCTTCGGCGGCTGCAACTTCTGCTCACTGGCCTTCCATCAGGGACGCATGGTCACGTCAAGGAGCCACGAGAGCGTTATACGTGAGGTCACAGCACTTACGAAATTCCCGGATTTCAAGGGCTATATCAACGACGTCGGCGGCCCATCAGCAAACTTCCGGCACTATTCCTGCCAGAAGCAGGCCAAATGCGGCATGTGCGCCGAACGGCGCTGCCTTGCGCCCACTCCGTGTCCGAATCTCGACGCGGACCATTCCGATTATCTCGCTCTGCTGCGCAAGCTCCGCGCCATTCCCGGCATAAAAAAGGTGTTTGTCCGCAGCGGCATACGCTACGATTATATGCTTCAGGACAAGAACGACGATTTCTTTGCCGAGCTTGTAAAATACCATATATCCGGTCAGCTCAAGGTTGCTCCCGAGCACTGCATAGATTCCGTACTCGACTACATGGGCAAGCCGCACATCGACGTGTACGAGCGCTTTATGGATAAGTACAAACGGCTGAACAACAGATTCTGCAAGGAGCAGTATATCGTACCGTATCTCATGAGCTCGCACCCGGGCAGTACGCTTCAGGACGCCGTAGCACTGGCGGAATACCTGAACAAAATGGGTCGTCAGCCCGAACAGGTACAGGATTTCTACCCAACGCCCGGCACGATATCGACCTGCATGTACTACACCGGCATCGACCCGACGACGATGAAAAGCGTCTACGTCGCCAAGACCTTCCACGAGAAAGCCATGCAGCGCGCACTTCTGCAGTGGAAGCGGCCGGATAAGCGGCGGCTCGTCATAGAAGCGCTCAAGGAGGCAGGCCGCGAGGATCTTATCGGCTACGGTCCGGAGTGCCTTGTCCGGCCGGATGCTCCGCAGCAGCACAGGCCCAAGAAAGCCGCAGAAAAGCCGCCCGAGCCCAAGAAGCCCCAAAATAAGCAGGGCTGGGCAAAGGCAAAGCCTAAAAAGAATACCCGTCCGGGCAAGGGAAAGCGGTGACGGCATGGGAGAATATCTGAAGATCGTTATAAAATATCTCCCGGTGCTGCTCGGTGTAATGAGTGTTATCTCATTCACGCTCATGGGCATAGACAAGGCCAAGGCCCGCCGCGGCTCGCGCCGCATCCCGGAAAAGACACTGTTCCTGTTCACCATGCTCGGCGGCGGCATCGGCGGCATGCTCGGAATGTACGCTTTCCGCCATAAGACCCGCCACTGGTACTTTGCTGTGTTCTTTCCATTGATTTCCATAGCTCAGGCAGCCATTTACGTCTGGCTGCTGATAAAGATCTGAGCTTTATCAGCAAAAGACCCGTCACTCAGCCGAGTGACGGGTCTTTTTATCTATATACCATTATTTAAGATACTCTAACAGCGCATCGGCTATACGGTGAGAAGCGCGGCCGTCGCCATATGGGTTTTCCGCGCTCGCCATACGGGAATACTCGGCCTCATTGCTCAGAAGCTCATCGGTCAGACGGTATATCGTCTCCTCATCCGTCCCCGCGAGCTTCAGCGTACCGGCCGCAACTCCCTCGGGGCGCTCGGTCGTGTCCCGCAGGACGAGCACCGGCTTATGCAGCGATGGAGCCTCCTCCTGTATGCCGCCGCTGTCAGTCATTATGAGATATGCATGATTCAAAAGGTTATGAAAATCCACTACCTCCATCGGTGCTATGAGCCGCACACGGTCCACTCCGCCGAACACATCCTCCGCCGCCTTGCGGACGATCGGGTTCAGATGCACGGGGTAGACCATCTTCACATCGTCATGCTTCTCGATTATACGCTTTATCGCCCGGAACATCCTGTACATCGGCTCACCGAGATTTTCCCGGCGGTGCGCAGTCAGGACTATGAGCCGGCTGCCTCGTGCCCAATCTATCAGCTCACTGTCATACTCCCCGGTCACGGTGGTCTGCAGTGCGTCTATCGCGGTGTTGCCGGTGACATATATGCTTTCGGGGCGCTTGCCTTCGCGCAGAAGATTCTGCCGGCTTTCCTCGGTCGGTGCAAAGTGCAGGTCGGCAAGCACGCCGACCAACTGGCGGTTCATTTCCTCGGGATATGGCGAATACTTGTTGTACGTCCTCAGTCCGGCCTCAACATGACCTATGCGTATCTGATTATAGTACGCCGCAAGCGCTCCGGCATAGGTCGTTGTCGTGTCGCCGTGTACCAGAACGATGTCCGGTTTTTCCTTCTTCATGACCTCGTCAAGCCCGGTCAGGGCACGGGTCGTGATATCGAGCAGGGTCTGCCCCTCGCGCATGACGTTAAGATCGTAGTCAGGGCTTATTTTGAATGCGTGCAGCACCTGATCGAGCATCTGCCTGTGCTGCGCCGTGACGCAGACTATCGGCTGAAACTCATCGCGGGACGCCAGCTCCTTGACAACGGGCGCCATCTTTATCGTTTCCGGCCGGGTGCCGAACACGGTCATGACCTTTATTTTATTCTCCATGCCCTGCGCCTCCTCTGCCGCGCTGCAGCCGCTTTATCTCCGCAATATACTTCACATTGCTGCTGTAAAAGCGCTTGAAGCGCTTCGGCTCCTTGATTATCCTGTAGAACCATTCGAGATTGTGGTCTATGAAGAATTTCGGCGCACGCTGCTTCATCCCGCTCAGCACGTCAAAGCTGCCGCCGACACCGACAAATATGCCCTTCCCGGCCTGTTCCAGATGTCTCCCAATAAGCAGCTCCTGCTTCGGGATGCCAAGCGCAACTAGAACGATGTCCGGCTCCTTTGCCAGGATATCCGAAAAGATCGCATCCGGATCGCCGCTGTAGCCGTCGTGCATGCCGGCTATTACGAGTCCCTGGTATTTGTCGGAAAGCATTTCACACATTTTCTCCAGCACTTCGGGCTTTGCACCGTAAAGATATACGCTTTTGCCCATTTTGCTGCCCTCTTCAAACAGATAGCTCACAAACTCGATGCCCGGGATGCGCTCGCTGACGTCAAGCCCAAGCATTGCCGCGCCCTTGACTACACCGATGCCGTCCGGGATGATGCGCGTCGTATCCCGCTTCAGCAGCGCGTCGAACTCCGGGTTCTGAGTACCTATCATAAAGGTCTCCGGGTTTGCAGTGACGACAAATTCCTTCTTTCCGCTCTCCAGCGCATCGCGCATCAATGCGAAAAGCTCGCCGCGGGAACCCTTATACAGCTTTTCAAAATATTTTTCCATACAAACCTCTGGCACTACGGCTCAGGGCAGCTCCTTTATAGTAGTACCCTTGAGCTGATCGTGCGTATTTTTAAGTATAATGTATATTCCCAGCGCCGCCATAAGGAAGCCGATGCCGAGATTCTTCACAAACTCGGCCTGAAATTCCGGAACAAGCAGGAACAGGGTAACGATAAGTCCAGGTACCTGACCGACGGTATAGCCCGTAAGCTCACCGGATATCACTTCCTTGGTCAGCTCCGCAAAGTATCCGCCGAAGGTGCCGAGCAGGACACCCAGCAGCGACAGGATGAGGACGATCGCTATCTTGCCCTTGCCCTGTTTGCCGTGCATAAGATCATAGCCCTTAGCGGAAAGCCACGCGATCACAATACCGCCGACCACTGCAATGCGGCCAAGCAGGAATATCAGCGCCCATACTATTGCACCGGCAACAGATCCGAGCAGTGCGCCGAGGAAACCCGCGCCGTAGGTACCGGTATCGTTCTCCTTAGCGTACGCCTCCTCGCGCTTTGCATCGGCAAACATCCGCTCCCGGCAGGCACGGTGCAGCTTGATGGGCACCCCGTTTACCAGCACCCACTGCTCCGAGCCGTCGAAGCTCTGTCCGCAGCAGGAGCAGACATCTGCATGCGCTGCACCGCAGGCGTCAAGTATCGGGAAAAAGAAGTCGAAAAACTCATTCATCTTTTTCAGCGTACCGACGGTGTCGTTGAACACCACAATAATACCCTCTTCCAAAACGTTCAGTTCTCTGACGCGGTACTCCTTCTGATAATTCACCTGCCCAATGCGCGAGAAGAACTCGCTTTTCGCGTTTGCATCCGCAAATCTCGTGCCGATCATCATGCTCTTGGTGCCGCTGCCGTCCCAGAACGCCGCGGAATATCCCCTGAAAGTTCCGTAGGCCAAACCCTGCGCCACCTTCATGCCGTTTTCTTCTGCCAGCTTTTTAAGTCCGGTGCCTATCATATCTTTTCTCC
>CAKTNU010000155.1 GCA_934589325.1 uncultured Oscillospiraceae bacterium
GTATTACAAGGATCTTTCAGACTGCGACGCCGTCATAACCGGCTTTGCGCCCATTGATGAGACCGCCATCGACCATATGAACGACTGCAAGATAATCTCCGTTCAGGCGACCGGCTGGAACTTCGTTGCGCATGAATATGCCAAGAGCAAGGGCATCGCAGTCTCTGCAATAGGTGAGTACTGCACCAGAGAGGTCGCAGACCACACGATAATGCTCATGCTCGCGCTCAGAAAGAGACTTCCGTATCTGCAGCGCCGCGTGAACAAGGAAAAGGTATGGGAGACCGCCAGCCTCGAAACGCTCGGTCTCAAGGGCGTCTACGGCCAGACCCTCGGCATCGTCGGTCTTGGCAAGATAGGCAAGGCTGTCGCCACCCGCGCACAGGCCTTCGGCATGCGCGTCATCGCCAACGACCCCTTCATTCCCGACAGCGACTTTGAGAAGGTCTGCGCGGAGAAGGTCAGCATCGAGTACCTGCTCCAGAACTCCGACGTCGTCTCCAGCCACATGAATCTCAACGACACCAATGTCGACTTCTTTGACGCGGCAAAGTTCGATATGATGGCCGCAAAGAAGCCCATCTTCCTCAACGTCTCCCGCGGCGGCGAGGTCGACGAGAAGGCGATGCTCGACGCGCTCGACTCCGGCAAGATACTTGCCGTCGGTCTGGACGTGCTCGTCAGCGAGAGCCCCGACCTCAATACCTGCCCCTTCATCGACCGTGAGGACTGCATAGTCACCCCGCACAGCGCATTCTTCTCCGATGATTCCATCGAAGCCTGCGAGCGCATCTCCACGGAGAACGCCGTGTACTACATCAACGGCCAGCCGGAAAAGGTGTTCAAGCTCGTCCAGAACCCCAACGCCTGATTCAAGCATAACAGGAGGAAACGCATGAGCGAAAAGAAACCCCTGCCCCTCGAGGGCCTGAAAGTTGTGGAGCTTGCGACCGTCGTCGCCGCTCCCACCGCCGGACGCATGCTCTGCGCCTACGGCGCGGAGGTCATAAAGGTGGAAGGTCTCTCCGGCGACAATCACCGTCGCTGCGGCGAGTTTGAGATGACCGTCTGCGAGGACTACAAGAATCCTCTCTTCACCATCCAGAACAGCGGCAAGCGCTTCGTGTCCATCAACCTCAAATCCGAGGGCGGCCTCGAGGCGATGTACAAGCTGCTCAGCGAGGCGGACGTGTTCCTCACCAATGTCCGTATGCCGTCGCTCGTGCGGCTCGGCCTCGGCTGGGACCTGCTGCATGAGAAGTTCCCCCAGCTCATCTACGGCCACTTCTCCGGCTTTGGCCTCAAGGGCAAGGACAGCTCCAAGCCCGGCTTTGACATGACGGCCTTCTGGCTCAGAAACGGCCCCCTTGCCGACTGGCAGGAGCCGGGAGCCTTCCCCTTCACCCCGACCTACGCCTTCGGCGATATGTCCACAAGCTCCGTGTTCTTCTCCGGCCTGCTCATGGCTATCCTCGGCCGCGAGCGCACCGGCGAGGGCACGCTCGTCAGCGTATCTCTCGAGGCCAGCGGCATATGGTGCAACGCCATCGGCGTCGTATCGCATCAGCCGCCCTTCGGCGGGGAGCATGTCAACGATCCGCTCCGCCCGGCCGACCCCTTCTATCACTTCTACAAATGCTCCGACGGCCGCTACATCGCCGTGTGCGACAACGAGTATAAGGCCGATATGGGCAAGATAGCGAAGATATTCGGCCTCGACTGGATGCTTGACGACGAGAAGTACTACACTCTCGAAAATCTTGCCAAGACCGACGCCGTGGTCGATGTGGTCCGCGCCATGAACGAGGTGATCTCGGCGAAGCCGAGTGCCGAGTGGCTCGCGCTGCTCGAGGCGAACAACGTCTCCTGCGAGCTTATGCGCAGCATCCGCGACGTGCACTGCGACCAGCAGGCTATCGACAACGAGTACGTGATGCCCGTAGAGTTCAAGGACGGCCTGACCGTCATGATGCCATGCCCGCCGGTCAAGTTCTCGGAGTTCGATATGCGCGACTACACGCCCACTGGACGCATCGGCGAGGACACGGACACCGTGTTTGCCGAGCTCGGCTACAGCCCGGAGCAGATAGAAGCGCTCCGCGCAGAAAATGCAATAATCTGAACAAAAATATATAAAAGGAGAGTAAAAACATGAAAATCGTTCTCGCTGAAGTTCCCTATACCAAGGACAGATATATCGGCGTCGAGCAGTCCTGCTGCCCCGAAGGTGCAGAGCTGAAGATTGCCGTCTACGACGAGCACAGCGACGATAACAGCGCGTTCTACGAAGAGATAAAGGACGCCGACATCATCATCAACGGCTATGTTTACTTCGGCAAGAAGGAGATAGACGCGCTCGAGAAGTGCAAGATAATCTCCTTCCAGTCCACCGGCTACAACGAGGTCGACCTCAAGTACGCCGAGGAAAAGGGCATCGGCGTCTGCTCCATCCTTGACTACTGCACTCAGGAGACCGCAGAGAACGCCATGGCGCTCATGCTCAACCTCCAGCGCGCCATCCGCCTGTACGACCGCAGTGTCCAGCAGGATCATGTCTGGGACTACCTCGTCGCACGCGACATGCACCTCAAGCGCATCGCCGGCCAGGTCATGGGTATTGCCGGTCTCGGCCGCATCGGTCAGTCCGTTGCACGCAAGGCACAGGGCTTTGATATGCCCGTCATCGCATACGACCCCTTCCTGCCCCCCGAGATAGCCGAGAAGCTCGGCGTCAAGCTCGTCGACTTCGATACTCTGCTTGCCGAGTCCGACGTCATCTCCATACATATGAACCTGACCGAAGAGAACTATCATATGTTCAATAAGGAAGCCTTCGCCAAGATGAAGAAACGCCCCATCATCGTCAATGAGGGACGCGGCGCCCTCGTCAGCGACGAGGCGGTCGTCTGGGCGCTCGATAACGACCTCATCAGAGGCGCTGCTCTGGATATGCTCGAGTCCGAGAACCCCGACCTGTCCGACTGCAAGCTCCTCGGCCGTGAGAACGTTCTGCTCACCCCGCACAGCGGCTACTACTCCGAGACCTCCGATTACCTCGTTGCAAAGTACAGCATGGATAACGCCCTGTACTACTACAACGGCGAGTATGACAAGGTCAAGGTCATGCGCAACAATGTCCGCGGTTGATCAAGTTTCCTCACTCTTTTTCATCTCCATATAAAAACGAACCGGCGGTTGTCAGAAATGACAGCCGCCGGTTTGCTATGTTTTTTGTCGTGTGGGCTTATCTCAGGTCTATCATCGGTATCGTGCCGCTGTTCCCGCCGTAATAGGTGGGGTACTTGCCGTCCCAGGCCTGCGCGTATGTGTACTTTATCAGCGCCTCGGTCAGCGATGCGGCGACCTTCTGGTTCGCCTCCGCCTCAGCCTCTGCACGGATGCGTGTGGCCTCTGCCTCGGCCTCCGCCTTGGCCAGCATCGCGTCCGCATCCGCCTGCGCCTGGATCACCTGCACCTTGGCCGCAGCCTCGGCCTCGATGACCTCCTGCTCGGCGCGGGTCTGCGCGGTCAGCTTGTTCTGCGCCGCGACCTGCTTGGCCTCGACCGCCTCGGTGAATACGTCCGTGAAGTCCATGTTCTCCACCGAGGTGGAGACGAGCTCGATGTTGTATTTGATGAGCTTTGCCGAGAGATCGTCCTCGATGGCGGACGCAAGCTCACTGCGCATGCCAACCAGCTCCTCCGCGGTATAGCGCGCCGTAACGGTCTTGACCGATTCCGTGATGCAGGGGATGACGACCGTGTCGTAGTAGTAGATGCCGATGCTGGAGTAGATGGTCATGGCGTCGGCCTTGCTTATCTGATAGTTGATGGTGTAGGTCATGGAGACCTCCTGAATGTCGGAGGAAAAGCACATAAGGTCTATGCTCTGCTTCTGGACGCGGTTGTCCATCTTGACTATCTTCTGCCACGGCAGCTTGAAGTGGATGCCGGCGTCAAGCGTGTAGTTCTCGACCTTGCCGAAGGTCGTGACGATACCGGTGTTGCCGGTGGGTACGCGCGTGAAGCAGGACATCACAATGATGACGATGAGAATTATGCCGAGGATAACGCCGAGAGTGCGCCCAGCGCCGCCGGATTTCACTGTACCGGCTTCGCCTAAAGGACGTCTTTTCGTGAACATTGCCATATGATTTCTCCTTTGTATATTTATTTCGTTTTTATCAGCAGACACACGGACTCGACAGATGCCCCGCATTCATCAAATTGCGTGAGCACCTTTTGCTCAATGGGAAACTTGTACGCAATCGCCTTTA
>CAKTNU010000156.1 GCA_934589325.1 uncultured Oscillospiraceae bacterium
CAGCACCAATGCCCACCATCTGCGTGAGCTTGCCGACAGATATAAGGAGGCGCAGGTTGCCATAGAGGTCGGCCGCGTGTTTGAAAGCGACAAGACCATTATCAACTACGAGTCCCTCGGTCTTGGCCGCATCATCTACCAGCTCCCGACCACGCTGTGCGAGATGTTCCTTAACGAGGTGTTCAAAAAGAACCCCATCGAGACTCTGGATGAGGACACGCTCGAGACGATAAATAAGTTCTTTGAGAATAACCTCAACGTCTCCGAGACCTCCCGCAAGCTGTATGTCCACAGAAATACGCTGGTGTACCGTCTTGAGAAGATAAAGAAGCTCACCGGTCTTGATCTGCGCGAGTTTGACCACGCCATAGTCTTCAAGGTCGCCATGATGGTCAAGATGTACCTCGATTCGCTCAATACAAATAAGTATTGATCCGCCTCGCAGCGCGCCTGCATGAGGCTTTACATAGATTTTTACAAACTGCGACTGAAACACAGGCAGCCGCCGGCCGATCGGCGGCGCCCGGCACGCATTGACCCGACCCCGTCTGCCGCAGGGGGGCCGCGGTGTGCCAGCGTGCGGGCGGAGCGGCAGAATGGAGTAAGATTTTATGGTTCAGATGAACGATGTGAGAAAGATCTACGACAGCAGCGGCACCCTGGCGCTCGACGGCGTGGATCTGACCATCAACGAGGGTGAGTTCGTGTTCCTTGTCGGTCCCTCAGGCTCCGGCAAGACCACAATAATCAAGCTGCTCACCGGCGAGATACAGCCGACCGAGGGCACCGTCATCGTAAATGATTTTGACCTCGGCAAGCTGAAGCGGCGCAAGCTGCCAAAAATGCGCAGAACGCTCGGCATCATCTTTCAGGATTTCCGCCTGATAGATAATATGACCGTGTACGACAACGTCGCTTTTGCGATGCGTGTCGTCGGCGCATCCGCAAAGGAGATACGCAAGCGCGTACCGTATGTGCTGGAGCTGGTCGGCCTTGAGGGGCGTGAAAAGCGCCTGCCGCAGGAGCTTTCCGGCGGCGAACAGCAGCGTGTCGCCATTGCGCGTGCTCTTGTCAACAGCCCGCGCATGATAATCGCGGACGAGCCTACCGGCAACCTTGACCCGGTGCGTTCGCTGGAGCTCATGCTCCTGCTGGAGAAGATAAACGAAATGGGGACGACAATACTTGTCGTCACTCACGAGAAGGAACTGGTCAACGCATTTTCCAAGCGCGTCATAACCATCGACGGCGGCCATGTGATCAGTGACGGAATGGACGGGTATTACAGCTATGAGATTGAATAGATGCGGCTATCTTATCCGCGAAGGCTTCCGCAGCATAGGAACGCACGGATTCATGTCCTTCGCCTCGGTAACTATTATAATGGCCTGCCTTATAATCATGGGCAGCGTGTCGCTGCTCTCCGTCAATATTGACGCTCTTATAAAAGACCTTGAGAACGAGAACGAGGTCGTCGCTTTCGTCGATGAAAACATCGAGGACGAAGAGCAGGCCAAGGCCATCGGCACGGCGATAGAAGCGCTCCCGAACGTCATGGACGCGGAGTTTGTCAGCCGTGACACCGCGATGAACAACTTTATGAGCAACTATGACGACGATATGATGGTCGGCATAGACGCGACGGTTTTCAAACACCGTTTTGTTATCCACCTCAACGACATCTCGCTCATGGCGCAGACGCAGAATGAGCTGAAGAATATCGACGGTATCGTGAAGGTCAGGGCGCATCTCGACTATGCCAAGTCCTTTGTGACGATCAGAAACATCGTCAGCGTCATCTCGCTTATCCTCATCGTCATTCTGGTGTTCGTATCGGTGTTCATCATGTCAAACACCATCAAGCTCGCGACCTTCGGCCGCCGCGAGGAGATAGCGATAATGAAGATGGTCGGCGCGAGCAACGGCTTTATACGCCTGCCCTTCATCGTGGAGGGTCTTATCCTCGGCATGCTTGGCGGAGGCCTTGCGTTTCTTGCCGAGTGGGGGCTGTATAATCTTATCACCGGTAAGGTGGTCGGTTCGCTTACCGGCAGCCTCATAAGCGTTATCCCGTTCAGCTCCGTGTCGCTGACCGTGTTCATCATTTACATGGCCACAGGCATCCTTGTCGGCGCTTTCGGCGGCGTGAACGCAATAAGAAATTATCTGAAGGTTTGATCCCACTGTCAATACCCGGGCTTCCCGGGAGGAGAAAGCATGAACAATAAAAAGGTAGTATCCTTCATAGCGATCCTCATGGCGATCCTAATGGCTCTGAGCCTTGTGCTGAGCGTACTTCCGATCTCGGTGCATGCCGTAAATCAGGCGGACATCGACGCGATCGAGAAGCAGAAGGACGAGCTTGCAAACAAGCGCGCCGGTATTCAGGACAAGATCGACTCGCTCAAGGAGCAGCAGGCCAGCGTGCTTGAGCAGAAGGCCGCGCTCGACGAGCGCAACGAGTATTCCGCCCAGCAGCTCAAGCTCGTAGAGGAGCAGATAGACATCTATGACGATCTCATCAAAGAGAAGTCCAAGGAGGTCGACGCTGCAAAGAAAAAAGAGGCTGCACAGCTCAAACGGTACCGTGAGCGCGTATGCGCCATGGAGGAGAGCGGCGGCTACGGCTACAGCATACTTGCCATCGTCTTCAATTCTGGCAGCTTCAGTGAGCTGCTCGCAGCGATAGACGATATGAGCGAGGTCATGCAGAGTGACCGCAGGCTTGAGCAGCAGTACATAGACGCCCGCGAGGAGACCGAAAAGGTCATGGCCGAGTATGAGGAGACCCGTGCGGGCTATCAGGAAAAGCAGAAGGAGCTCGAGACCGAGCAGAAGGAGCTTGAGGCCCAGATCAAAGAGGCCGAGGAGCTTCTGACCAGCCTTGAGGACGATATCGAGAAGGCCATAAAGGAATATGAAACGGCGCTTGCGGCAGAGGCCGCAATGTCCGCGGAGATGAGCAATCTTGCAGCCCAGCTTGCACGCGAGGCGGCCGAAGAAGCTGCAAGGCGCGAGCAGGAGCAGCAGGGCAGCACCGGCGACACAGGCACCGGTGATACAGGCACAGGCAGCACCGGGGATTCCGGCAGTACCGGCGAGACTCCGTCTCAGCCTGAACCGAGCGAAGCGCCCACGCAGCCTGATCCTGCCCCGGAGGTGACTCCCGCACCTGCGGAGCCGACCCCGGCACCCACTCCCGCACCGTCGTCTCCCGTTACCGGCAGCCTGATCTGGCCGGTGCCGTCGAGTAATCTTGTCACCAGCCGCTACGGATGGCGCGTCCACCCGATAACCGGCACGGAGCGATTCCATTCCGGTATCGATATCAACGGCTACGGCAATGCCGGCGGCAGTATCTATGCATCCGACGGCGGCACGGTCGTCCGCGCCCGCTACAGCGATTCCTACGGCTATTATGTCATGATAAATCATGATGGCAATATGCAGACGCTCTATGCCCACATGAGCAGCCTGAACGTATATGAGGGACAGACAGTAAATCAGGGTGACATTATCGGCTTCCTCGGCGAGACGGGCTGGGCCACCGGTGTGCATTGCCACTTTGAGGTGTACATCAACGGCTCCACGACGGATCCGGAGAATTATTTCCCCGGTCTCCCGCACTGGAATTGCTGACCCGACGCCGTCAAAACAGTAAAGCCGACCTTGATTTGTATCTTGTGCCATATGCGTCCGCCGCAGCGGGCACTGCGGCACGACCGCATCACGGAGGAACCACAATGACTAAAGCAAAGAGAAATTCCGTCATAGCAGCATTGATCAGCCTGACTTTGGTGTTCACGCTCGTCCTCGGCATACTGCCGAACGATGCACACGCCGTTACGCAGGCGGAGATAGATGCTCTCCAGTCGCAGAAGGATGCGCTCACCGCGCAGCGGCAGGAGAAGCAGAATGTTGTTGACGAGCTGGAGAGCCAGCATGCGACCGTCCTCGAGCAGAAGCTCGCAATGGACGCGAGAAATAAGTTCACCAGCGAACAGATAGAGCTGACAAATCAGCAGATAGAGCTCTACGGCCAGATGATAGAAGAGAAGGCCGACGAGGTCGAGGCCGCAAAAGCGCGTGAGGCAGAACAGCTCAAGCGCTACCGTGAGCGTGTATGCGCCATGGAGGAGGACGGCGGACTCAATTATCTTGCCCTTATCCTTCGCGCCAACAGCTTCGGACAGCTCCTTACGCTGATGGATGATATCGGCGAGATAATGGAGAGCGACCGCAATCTTGA
>CAKTNU010000157.1 GCA_934589325.1 uncultured Oscillospiraceae bacterium
GTTATCCACCGCATGGTCAAAAAGAGCAATGAAGATCCCCAGCCAGTCTGTGTTTTCCACAAAGCCGCTGTCAAACTGAGAAAGATCCACCTGTACCCGGATCTTTCTGGCCCGGCAGAACTCCAGTTTTCTCTGTAAAAGTGCATTCACCGCACGGTTTCCGGAATACTCTACAAAGGCCAGCTTCCCGTATTCCTGCTGAAGCTTCCAGGAAGCCTCATCCATCTCCTTTTCCCTGCCGGTCCTGGCCTTGTTGCACCACTCAGGGTCGGCCAGATTGCCGCGTGCAATACATACGGCGTCTACGCGGCCCGATGCAATGACGCTCTCCGCAAAGGACGGGTTTCTGATCGTTCCGACGCCGAAAACAGGTACATTGACCTCTTTCTTGACAGCCTCGGCAAGATACAGCTTCCATCCCTCTTCGTATGACGTCGGCTCCCAGGAGGTGTTCATGGTCTCATAAGTACCGGCGGTGACATTGACGGCATCAAGTCCGAACGGGACGAGATACTTGCACAGTGCAACGCCCTCGGGAAGCGTTATACCCATATTATCGTGCGGGAAGGACGAACGCTCAAGGAACTCCTCAACGCTTATACGCATTGTCACAGGGAAATCCCAGCCTACGCGCTCACGAACTGCAAGGATTATCTCCTTGACTATCTGCGCACGCTTTTCCATAGTGCCGCCGTATTCGTCGGTGCGGCGGTTGGTATAGGGGGAAAGGAACTGGTTGAGCAGGTATCCGTGTGCGCAGTGCAGCTCCACGCCGTCAACGCCGGCGGCCTTTGCTCTGGCCGCGCCTGCGGCGTAATCATTTACAAGGCCGTGTATCTCATCGACAGTCAGCGGACGGCAGGGGACCTTGGACAGCTGACTCGGTATGCCGCTCGGTCCTACGGTAGGCTGACCGCCGATAACGCGTGGATATGTCTGGTTGCCCGGGTGATTGAGCTGAAGGAATATTGCGGCTCCCTGCGCGTGTATGCTGTCGGCAAGACGGCGTATCGAGGGGATATTCTCGTCACATTCGACGGATATCTGATTTGCGGGCATGATGCCGGTGTCACCGTTGACACGGGTAGTGCCGGTGATTATCAGGCCGACGCCGCCCTTAGCTCTCTCTGTAAAATACGCTATCTGGCGGTCAGACACCTTGCCGTCCTTATGCGCCGTGCCGCAGCCCATTGAAGACATAATGACACGGTTTCTTATGGTAAGCGAACCTATCTTGAGTGGGGAAAACAGATTGTCGTACATATTGGATCTCCTTGGTTACTATTAGTATTCCGTTACACAGTTCACGAGCGCCTGACGTATCTCGTCGTCCGTTACCGGTGCGCCGCAGAGCCCTCTGAGCTTTTCGGTGGTCGCGTAATCGCCGCAGGAGGCCATCATCTCGCTTGTGACATTCATATCCGCACAGTTCGGGATGCCTATCTTCCGCATCATTGCACGCACTGTCGATGCAAGCGCCGAGGCAAGCTCCTCACTGCTCATGTCGCGGCAGCCCGCAATGCCCATTGCTTCGGCAATATCTGCCGATCTTTCGGGAAGATACTTTGCCATGAGCTTCAGGACCTCGGGTACGTCCCATGCGCAGGCTATGCCGTGCGGTATATGCAGCGTTGCCCCGATCGCATGCGCCATGGCATGGCCGATATGGGTAGCGGAATTATTGAAGGCGATACCGGCAAAGTTGCTGGCAATGGCCATGTTCTCTCTTGCCTCAATATTGCTTCCGTCGGCGCAGGCCTCCGGCAGCCACCTCATTATACGCGAAATGGCGTCGAGACTCATCATATCCGAGTGAGGGCTTGGACGGCAGCTCGTATAAGCCTCCACCGAGTGAGCCAGCGCGTCCATACCAGTATAGGCCGTAACATTCTCTGGCAGCCCAAGCGTCAGCTCGGGATCGACTATCGCGGCGCTCGCAGGGACAAAGAGTGATCTCTTACGTCCATCCTCACTGCAGGTTATAACGGCGAAAATAGTGTTTTCGGAGCCGGTACCGGATGTAGTGGGGACAAGGATCATCGGGAGAGGCTTATTTTTAAACGCAGTACCCGTTATGAGCTGTGTTATCGTATTCTCGCGGTTGCCGCACAGTACGGCTATCGCCTTTGCTGCGTCAAGGCAGCTTCCTCCGCCAAAGCCGATTATGCTGTCGGCGCCGAATTTTTCAGCCTGCTCTGCGGCCTCGGTGCACAGATAGTCCGGGGCATCCATCTTCATGCCGTTATAGACGCTGTATTCTATCCCGGCAGAGCTGAGGATACCGGTCAGCTTTTCAAATATCGGGCTTGCCGACACATTTTTGCCGGTCACGATCATGGGGCGTGCCGCCGACAGGCTTCCGAGTATCTCCGGAAGCCGCGCTATGGCTCCGCACCCGAAATGAACGGGGCAGGTCTGTGAGTACTTCGTTATCATAATGTCTCCTTTCGCGTATTGCCCGCAGCTGTCATTTGTCCTCGCTCTTATTGAACGCCGGCATATCATAGGCCATGACGCCGCCGGCAATGAATCTGTTCTTCGGGAGCTCGGTAACTGTCACGCGGACCTCACGCTCACCGGTCTGAAGGTCGGTCATGAGCACATTGGAAACATCCGTCATGACCTTGTTTATTTCTTCGCGGCTGCGTCCCTGCGGCATTTGAATAGTACACATAATAGGCATATCATTTCACCTTCTTGCTAAAGTCTTTTACCTTTCCGTCAATGCAGAAGTTCTCGGGATGCTCGTTATCCTCGACGTAAGCCCTGACGCGGTTCTTCTCCACGCCGAGATTGCGGTGCAGTATTTCGGCTATCTGCTCCATAAACGAGTTCTTAGCCGCCTCGCTTCTGCCGGGGCCGATATCGAAGAACACGGTCGGAGCGATGTCATCGGCCGCAACGGGCTTGCCGCCCTCATATATATGGTTTGACGGGATATCGTAGACGCTGACTCTGACCATGCGCAGGAGCGTGTTCTCCATTGTGTTGGCGCCCGCGTCTGATATTTCGCGCATGCATTTTTCCACGGCTGCATCGTCGCAGCCCTTGCGCAGATATAAGGTTACAAAAGGCATGGTTTCTCTCCTCAGTAGTCGGTCTTGATCTCGTTGTACATGACCTTGCCGTTAACAATAGTGGCCTTCGGAACTATCTTGTACTCACCTTCATACTCAACGCCGTATGCGTCGTTAAAGATATGCGGGCCCTTCTTGAGGTCGATGATCGTGATGTTGGCACGCTTTCCGCGCTGGATGCCGACGTCGACGCCCTTCATTCTGGAAGCGGGAACATTGGTGGCGTGGTAGAGCACATCCTCAAAGCTCATGCCGAGAGCCATGCACTCGGACATATGGACGTCAAGACGGGAAGTACGCGGGTCGTTACTGAGGCAGGTCAGGTCGGAAGATATGATGTCGGGAGTAAATCCCTCAGCAAAGGCGATTTTTGCGACATCTGCGCTCCAGTTGCGGCCACCGCGTGCGGAATCGAAGATAACGCCGCGCTTGCGGGCTTCCCAGACCTCATTGTAGACCTGGTTGGTCTTAGGGTCAATGATGTTGCCCTTATTGTAGGTATGGGTAAAATTATCACCGGGATTGAAGTAACCGATGAACTCCGGAGCAGGCAGATCCGGAGCCGCAACGTGGCATACCATCGGGCAGCCGACAAAATCGCAGACCTCACGAGCCTTTTTGAGCATCTGGATCGTCTTTTCAGCCCCCGGAGTGCTCGTATGGCCGATAAAGACCTTTATGCCTACGAGGACATCGGGATGAGTCTCGAACATGTCTTTTATGACGTACTTGTCGACCTCGGTCTCGATATTGGCATTGATGTCATAGTAGCGGTCGGCCTCCATCAGCGAGGTGATGCAGAGCGCGGCATTGATGGTGAGCGGGGCGTTGTTGATTATCTCACGGCGGCAGCGGTTAAAGGAGCTGATGGATACGCTGCCCATATCGCATATTGCGGTGATGCCGCGCTTCCACAGCTCATCGATGGGATAGGCAAACGCCAGCGGCAGGACATGTCCGTGACCTTCAACAAGGCCGGGAACAACTATCATCCCCTCGGCGTCGATGACCTTGCGTGCGCACACGCGGCCGGGCATGGTGCCGGGCTCAAATACGTCCGCAATGTTCGGCTCATAAATGCCTATATCCATCTTCTTGTTTATACCGTGCGCCGGGTCGACAACGGTACCGTTTTTGATCAAAAGATCGTAGCAAAAT
>CAKTNU010000158.1 GCA_934589325.1 uncultured Oscillospiraceae bacterium
CCTGAACACCTACGTTTCCGACTTCAACGATCTGCCCATGTATGATGCAGTGTTCGGCGGCAATGTGACCTATATCGGCTACCCGACCGAGAGCGGCACCGGCAACATGCTCAGCTTCTACGGCTCCAACTACGCCATAGCAGCCCGCAGTGAGAATAAGGATGCGGCATGGCAGTTCATCCGCACCTTCTTCACCGAGGACTATCAGAAGTCGCAGGGCGGCTTCCCCAGCAATATCAACGCCTATAATGCCAAGCTCAAGGAAGCTATGACTCCTGAGTACGAAAAGGATGCCGACGGCAACTATGTTCTCGACGAGAACGGCAACAAGATAGAAGTGAGCCGCGGCGGTATAGGCTGGGGCAATAATACCATGATCGAACTGTATGCCACCACGCAGGAGCAGGCCGACAAGCTCTGGGAGCTCATCACGACCACGACCAAGGTCGCCGATTACTCCAGCAGCATCTATGATATAGTCAACGAGCAGACCCCCGCATTCTTCGACGGCCAGAAATCCGCCGAGGAGGTCGCAAGACTTATACAGAACAAGGCAAATATCTACGTCAACGAGCAGCGCTAAATAAGTAAATAAGGCATCTCTCCTGCCGAACGCGGGAGAGATGCCGCTCCGATTTGTGTCGGCCTCTTTTTGTCGCGAGGCCGATTCGGAGCTTGTACCGGAGCGAATATGCACTTTGCCGGACTTTCCGGCTTGGGCTTGTATTATTTATCTATTATATAGTATAATAAACCACATAAAATCTCAAACTGATGGAAGATAAGATAAGCTATGAAAAAACGCTCGCTAAAATTTAATGACAAGGCGAAGGACTTTCTGAAAAGCATGTGCTTCCTTTCGCCGAGCCTCCTTGGTGTGGGCGTATTCTTTATCGTGCCGTTCTTCGTCGTCGTGTATTACTCGGTCATCGATGGGGTCGGCTCGCGTAATTTCGTGTTTCTCGATAATTTCGTGAAACTATTCCATAACTCTGCATTCCTTACCGCCGCCAAGAACACGCTGACCTTTTCGGCTCTTGCCGTGCCTCTGGCGGTCATACTCTCAATGGTGCTCGCGCTGATGCTCGAGTGCCGCATCCCACTGAAATCACAGTTCCGCACGTTTTTCCTCAGCCCCATGATGGTGCCGGTCGCGTCGGTAGTGCTTATCTGGCAGGTCCTGTTCAATTATAACGGCACGATAAACGAGTTCATAATGCTTTTCGGCGCCGATAAGATCGACTGGTTCCAGACCGATTATGCGATGCTTGTCGTCATCATTCTGTTTTTGTGGAAAAACCTCGGTTATTTTATGATACTTTTTATGGCAGGACTTGCCAACATTCCGAAGGAGCTTCTCGAGGTCGCGGACGTCGAAGGCGCATCGGAATGGTACAAGTTCTTTGCCATCAAGCTCCGTTATCTCTCGCCGACTGTGCTGTTCGTTACGATCCTCTCGCTGATAAACTCCTTTAAGGTGTTCCGGGAGGTCTACCTGCTTACAGGGCAGTATCCGTACAGCTCGCTGTATATGCTGCAGCATTTTATGAACAACACCTTCCAGTCGCTCGATTATCAGAAGCTTTCCGCTGCGGCCGTCGTCATGGCTATCGTCATGGTCATTATCATCGCGCTTCTCTTTGCCGCTGAGGATTGGTTCGGAAAGGATGTGGAGGGATGAAGAAAAAGCATTATTTCGGCCGCGGCGCAATGTTTCTGCTCTGCGCGATATTCGCAGTTGCCTTCCTGCTGCCGACGGTACTTACCATAACAAACTCCTTCATGTCGGAGGAAGAAATAAACGCAAACTACGGCATGATATTTTCCACGACCACCGGCGGCTACGTTTCAAAAACCGTGAACCTCAAGTTCATCCCCGATAAGGTCACGCTCTCGCAGTATATAGACGGGCTTGTAAAGTCGCCCGAGTACCTGCTCAAGTTCTGGAACAGCGTGCTGCTCGTCGTCCCGATCGTCATATTCCAGGTCGGCATCGCCTCTGTCGCGGCATACAGCTTCACGCGCTGGCGCGGCAAGATACGAAGCGGGATTTTCTTCTTCTATGTCATCCTGATGCTTATGCCGTATCAGGTGACGCTCGTGCCGAACTATCTGGTCAGTAAGTGGCTGGGCATACTCAACACAAGCTGGGCGATAATCCTGCCGGGCGTGTTCGCGCCGTTTTCGGTGTTCCTGCTGACAAAGTTCATGCGGCGCATCCCGTATTCGCTCATCGAGGCCGCCAAGGTCGACGGAGCAGGGGAGTGGCAGATATTCACAAGAATATGCCTGCCGCAGTGCCGTTCGGCGCTCTATTCTATCGCCATTCTGGTTTTTATCGACTACTGGAACATGGTCGAGCAGCCGCTTATCCTTCTGCAGGATGCGGATGCACAGCCGCTCTCGGTTTTCCTGTCATCGATAAATACCGGCGAGATCGGCCTTGCCTTTGCAATGGCAACCGTATATATGATCCCGTCGCTGCTGCTGTTCCTGCACGGCGAGGAGTATCTCGTAGAAGGCATCGCCAATTCCGGCAGTGTCAAGGGATAATGTAAGAAGGTAACAAGAAGGAGTAGTTGTATCCATGGAACATACAGAAAAGAACCGGGGCTGGGTGAAAAACGCCGCCATAATCTTCCTCGCCGTCCTGCTGGTGCTGACATTTTTCTCGAACACCATCCTTAACAGGACTCTGCCCGAAGTCGCGACGCAGTATGTCACGAACGGCAGCATCACCGCCCGTGTAAGAGGCACCGGCACCGTTACCGCCAACGGCAGCTATCAGGTCAAAGCCGACCAGACCCGTGAGATCCGAGCAGTTGCGGTCAAGACCGGGCAGGAGGTCAACCAGGGCGATGTGCTGTTCATCCTCGGACAGGGCGACAGCGAAGAGCTTGAAGCCGCTACCGATTCTCTGCGTGATCTCGAGACGAGCTACCGCAAGGCGGCCATAAGCATGCCCACCTTTGACTATACCGTCGAGGAACGCAAGATAAGTCTTGCACAGGATAAGTATGACGCTGCAGTCAAGGCAGAGAAGGAAGCGCTTGACAGGCTCAACCGTGCGCTTGAGGATCAGCAGGGCGCAGGCTATCAGGAGCAGGTCGCCGTGCTGGAGCAGAAGATAGCCAATGCTCAGAAGACCTACGATGAGCTGGCGCTCCGTGCACAGGCAGAGCGTGAGGCGGCAGAACAGCGTGTAGCCGATGCGGAGGCAGCTCTTGCGGCGGCGGCACCCGGCTCCGAGGAATACGACAATGCCGTGAAGGAGCTTGCCGACGCGAAGAAGGCGCTGGATGAGCTGCCGAACTCCGATACAAATATTGCGCTTGCCTCTGTTCAGTCGCAGCTTGATTCCCTTAATGCGCAGCTTGACGCACTGCGTTCCGCTGCCGGCGAGTATGCCACTAAATATGACGAGGCAAAGCAGGCGCGCATTGATGCTGAGGAGGAGCTGTTTGAACTCAAGCACAGCCTTGAGCAGCAGAAATTGTCTGATTCAAAGCAGACCCAGCTTGCTGCGATAGACCTTGAAAACCTTTCCATCCAGATCGAAAAGCAGAAGCAGAAGATCAAGGAGCTGTCCGGCGGCGAGGAAAACCAGATAACCTCCAATGTATCCGGTACCGTGCAGTCGATAGAGATAACCGCCGGTCAGACCGTCCCGAAGGATACCATACTTGCAACCATCGAAGTCCCTGATATGGGTTATACGCTCAGCTTCTCCGTCACAAACGAGCAGGCGCGCAAGCTCCGCCCGGGCGATACCGCTACCGTCTCCAACTTCTACTGGGGCAGCGAGATACGTGCGACTCTCAATAATATCAAGACCGACCCCAAGAATCCGCAGACCAACAAGCTCCTGACCTTTGACCTGGACGGCGACGTCAACGCAGGCTCGGAGCTGACGATCTCCGTCGGTTCAAAGAGTGCAAACTACGATTACGTTGTGCCGAACAGCGCTATAAGGCAGGATAACAACGGCAGCTTCGTGCTTGTCATCACCGCGAAAAATTCGCCTCTGGGCAACCGCTTCTTTGCAAAGCGCGTCGCCGTTGAGGTCGTTGCATCCGACGATATGAATTCCGCCGTCACCGGCGACTTTGGCTATGGCGACTATGTCATAACCACCAGCAGCATGCCGGTCAAGGGCGGCGATCAGGTAAGAATGGCTGAGTCCACATGAAAAAACGAGGAAACAGGAAGAAAAAAAGAATAGT
>CAKTNU010000159.1 GCA_934589325.1 uncultured Oscillospiraceae bacterium
TGCGATGCGGTTGATTAACACTGTGGTCTTGCCGCTTCCGGCTCCGGCCAGTATCAGCAGCGGCCCCTCCGTGGCCAGTACCGCTTCGCGCTGCCTGTCGTTAAGTTTGGCATAGTCGGAGCTTACAAGCGCCCGCCGTGCCTCGATATATCTCTTTTCAAAATCAGTAACCATAAATTTTATTTTACCATAACTTTTATTTTTCGACAAGATTAATTAAGCAAAAACTAGCTGAACGAGCAGCATGTAGCACGCGGTGCCGCCGACAACGCTTATGAGCGTGTTGTGCTTCCACAGATGCAGGGCTACCGTAACGGCAACGGCAATGAGCGAGGGCGCAAAGCCGCTCAAAGCGCCGAAGCTGACCGAACGCAGGCAGTATACGGTAAGCGTCGCTATTATTGCGGTAGGCAGTATCCGGCCGAGATAGCGCACTACATCCGGCACCTCATGGCCGCGGAATATCACAAACGGGAACAGGCGCTCCGCAAAGGTGCAGGCCGCGCAGACCGCTATAATAAGTATGGAACGTCCGACGTCAATGTTCATTATCGGCTCCCCCTTCCAGCTTGGTCCTGAGCAGCAGCAATACGAGCACCGTCACTGCAAGCGACGGAAGCAGGAAATTGTCTCTGCCGAGAATAATTATGCACAGCACCGAAGAAATGCCGCCGATTAGCGCCGGCAGCTTCATGCCGGTAGATTTTATCTGGTCAAGCAGGATGACGATGAAAAGCGCGGTAAGGGCAAAGTCTATTCCGGCAGTATTAAAGGTTATGAGCTGGCCAATAAGCCCGCCCAGTACGGAAAAGCTTATCCAATACAGCCAGATGAGACCGGTAGAGAATATATGCACCCATTTTTCCTCCACGCCCTCTCGCGGCACGTAGGAGCACAGGAGCGAATAGCTCTCATCAGGCATGCCGTATATCAAGAACCACTTCCAGCCGCCGTAGCTGCGGAATTTCTCGATAAACGACAAACCGTAGAACATATGGCGGCTGTTCAGGAGCAGAGCCGTGACCGCTACGGTCAGGATGGACATATCACTTTTAAAAAACGATATCATAAGCATCTGCAGCGAGCCGGCATAGACGAAGAGGCTTGCCGCCGCAGACCACAGGAAATTATAGCCCGCTGCCGACATCATAAGTCCATATACCGTTCCGACCGGGAAAAAGCCGATAAGTATCGGCACACTGCGTTCAAGCGCGTACTTAAAACTGTTTTTTATTATATTTTTTTGCATAAAAACATCTCCACGGAGTTATGTGGAGATTATAATTAAAGCTATTATTTTTTTCAATATGCCGTTTCACCAAAAGTTTCGGAGCCGGGACGGGCTACGACAGCATTTTGCGCAGTTCGTCGACGGCGCGGCGTTCAAGCCGAGATATCTGCACCTGCGACACGTGCAGCACCTTTGCACAGTTTTGCTGGGTCATGCCGTGATAATACCGCAGTGCCACGACCTGCCGCTCCCGCTCGGGCAGCTTTTCTATCGCGGCGCGCAGTGCAACATGCTCCACCAGCTTCTCCTCGGCACCGTAGTCGCCAAGCACAAGCTCCAGCGTGAAGCCGTCCTCCCCCGTCTCACGCTGGAGACTCTCGGCGGGACCTGTCGCGGTCTCGGCGAAAGCAATGTCCTCGGCGCTGATGCCGGTCTCACGCGCAAGCTCCGATATCGTCGGCTCACGGCCTATGCGCTGCTCGAGTGCAAGGCGCGAGGCGCGTATCTGCTGTGCCTGCTCCTTAATGCCGCGGCTGACCTTGACCATGCCGTCGTCACGCAGAAATCTCCGTATCTCTCCGGATATCTTCGGCACGGCATAGGTCGAAAACCGCGTACCGTAGCCCTCGTCGAAGCCGTCTATAGCCTTCAGGAAGCCGACACAGCCCAGCTGATAAAGGTCATCCGGATCTACTCCCCGGCCGAAGAATCGGCGGGCGATGCTCCAGATAAGGCCGGAATTTTCCTCCACAAGCCTGCCTGCCGCTTCCCTGTCCCCGTTCCGCGCAAGGCGCAGGAGCGGGTATATGTCCTCACTCATCGGCGTCCTATTCTCGGGCGGACGGCGCGCTGCATGGTGACGGTCGTCCCCTTGCCGGGGCTTGAACGGACGCGGAGCTTGTCCATGAAGCTGTCCATAATTGTGAAGCCCATGCCGCTGCGCTCCTCACCGCCGGTTGTAAAGAGCGGCTTCATGGCCTGTTCAAGATTTTCTATGCCGTGCCCCCAGTCGCGCACAGATATCTCCAGGACGCCGCCGTCGAGTATTCTCATGCGCATGGATACCTTGCCGATAGCGTCAGGGTAGGCGTGAACTATGGCGTTGGTAACGGCCTCGGACACGGCGGTCTTGATATCGCCGAGCTCGTCCATAGTCGGGTCGAGCTGGGCGGCAAAAGCGGCGGCCGCAGTGCGGGCAAAGGCCTCATTGCAGCTTTTGCTCGGAAATTCGAGCTTTATGTAGTTGGAACCGTTCATATTTCCTCCTGATCCATATAAGTTTTACCGCACCGTCGCAACCGGAACGAGCCGGTCGATGCCGGAGGCATCGATGACACGCAGCGGCTGCTTTGCGGGATTTTCTATCCATGCACGGCCGCCGAGGGTCTTCATGCGGCGGCTCATGCGGATTATGAGCGCGATGCCGGACGAGTCCATAAAGCTCAGGCCGGACATATCCAGCACGCAGTCACGCGGAAGGTATTCGTCCAGCAGCTCATCTATGCTGCGTATGGCGCCGCGGGCCTCGTGATGATCGAGCTCACCGGCGATGTAAATGGTCAGCCTTCCGGCGGAAAAGGCCGTGCTTATATTCATCATGTCGATTCTCCGTTCTTTTGTATAATAAAAAAGACACCGCAGAGCTTATCTGCGATGTCATTTTAATATTTTTTCCCCGCATATGCTGTCGAAGCCAGGCGGAGACATTATTTACGATACAGCCACCAGACATTTTTGCCCGCAAAGCTCATGCCGAGGCTCTGCTGGAGGGCGCGGGACGCAAGATTGTCGGTATAGAGGTGGCAGTACGGGACATGCCCCTCGCGCAGCTCGCGGTTTATTGCGGCGCTCTCAAGAGCGGTCGCTATACCGCGGCGGCGGTATTCCGGCAGAACCTCAAGCACACCCAGCGCACCTTGATCGTGCCTGCCGATAAAGCCCGCAAGCTCGCCGTCCACAAACGCGCCTAGCATAGCGCCGTCGTTTATCTGCCACTGCATGTATTCAAGGCAGTCCGGGCCGTTATAGTGCTCTGCGACAAAAGGCGCATAGTCGAGGCTGAGCTGCCTTATGTCGAGATCACCGACGGGCAGCGGCTCCTTCTTGAGATATATAGCCTGCCAGCACTCGGATGCGTCGTCAAAGCCAAGCATCGACCTTATCGGTTCCACGGCATCCGCCTGATGCACAACGAAAAGACCGCAGCCGGGCTGAGTAAGCTCTGCGATGCGCAGAGCAGACTCCGCATCCCGGCAGGCAAGCATATGCGTATATCCGTCCTGCCGGTCGCGTATCAGTACGCCGTCCTCGGCAGCATAAACGACATCGTACAGGCCGCGGCGCAGGCACTCTACCATGTCGAGGTTATGCATATAGTCGCGGTTTAAATATTGGAGCGCGGTGTTTATCATAGCATGTTCTTTTAGTTGAAGCGCGGCCGGCTTTGAACCGGCCGCAGTTCAGCGTTTATATCAGAGTTTATTTACCCAGGTTTTCAAGACTGAGGCGCAGGTTCTCTATCAGTGCCTCGAGCTTCGCTTTCTTCTCACGCTCGGCGTTGACGACCTGTTCGGGGGCGCGGGAAACGAAGTTCTCGTTTGCGAGCTTCGCGTTCTGGCCGGCCAGCATCTTTTCGGCATTTGCAAGCTCCTTCTGGATGCGCGCCTTCTCCTTCTCAAGGTCGACAAGCTCCGCCATGGGCATAAACATACGGGCATTATCGGTGATAACGGAGACCATACCCTCGCTGCCTTCAGGGGCTTCACCGGTGACAGTGACTTCGCTTGCATAGGCGAGCTTGCAGATGTAGCTGCGTCCTGCCTCGAATGCAGCCTTTTTATCAGTTGCAATGATGAGATGCGCCTTTCTGGAAGGAGGCACGTTCATTTCGCTGCGGCGGGCACGGACAGCCTTGATAGCGGTCATGACCATCTCAAAGTTCTGCTCGTCCTCGGGGAAGCTCA
>CAKTNU010000160.1 GCA_934589325.1 uncultured Oscillospiraceae bacterium
TGAACCTCATCAATAAAAAGATAAATCCCAAGCTTGAGACAATGTTCCTTACGTCCGATGTGAAATATACCTTCCTCAGTTCCTCCGTCGTACGTGAAATGGCGAGATACGGCGCGGATCTGACCGGATTTGTCCCGGACGAAATAAAAGAAGAGATCGAGGAAAAAGCCAAACAGTGGAGGGCAAAATAATGGATAACAACGACATCATTGAGCTGCTGGATATCCTTTACGGCATGGTCACCGAGGCTTGGGGCGTCCCGCTCGGCAATGATAAGTGCATAATTGAGCGCGATAAGGCGGTCGAGATAATCAATGAAATAAAGGCCAATCTGCCCACTGCGCTGGCTGAAGCAAAGCGTCTTGTCTCTGCAAGGGATGAATTTATCGGCAATGCCAAGAAAGAGGCCGAGGCTCTGCGAAAGAACGCCGAGGAAAAGGCTCGCGCCATGATAGAGGAGCAGGAGATAGTCCGTGTCGCAAAGGCCCGCAGTGCGGAAATGATCGCTTCCGCCGAAGCAAAATCCAAGGAGCTGCGCCGAGTCGCAAGCAGCTATGTCGATAATATCATGCGTGAAGCAGAGGACAGTATGACGCTTGCTCTTGGAAATATCCAGAAAACGCGCAATGCTTTCAGCGGCGCTGTGCCCGCTCAGAAGCAGGAGCCCGCGGCGAGAAAGCGTTCAGACGATAATTGATCGGAAAAGCAAAATATACGACCGTCCGGATAAAACCGGGCGGTCTTTTTTGGTAATTTGTTGGTTACAAAAGCGGGGACAAAAAAGACAAAAAGCTACACAAACTTTCTCTTGATTTTTGCTCCGCAAGCCCCTATAATAATTATGCCGAGTGGTTAGAAGTGGTGAAGAATGGGGCATTGCCCCACAAAAGGGGTGACGTTCCATGACAGGTGAATATCAGCACAGCCTTGACAGTAAGGGACGCATCTTTATCCCGGCCAAGCTTCGTGACGAGCTGGGCGACGTCTTTTTCGTCACTCTTTCCATGGATAAATGCCTCAGTGTATACAGTTCGGAGAATTGGCAGAACTTTTCGGATAAAGTAAACGCCATGCCGTATGTGAAGCAGCGCCGGATGCGGCCGCTGTTTGCCCATGCTGCCCGCTGTGAACTTGACAGTCAGGGCCGCACGCTCATACCGCAGAATCTGCGCGATTATGCCGGACTTGTAAAAAATGTTACCGTAGTCGGCTGCAATAATCATGCGGAGCTTTGGGACAGCGATAATTGGGCGGCAGTATACGCGGAAGAGACCACGCCGGAAAACATCGCTGCGGTCATGGAGGAGCTTGAATTTTAATGGATGAAGCCAGAGACGCGATCGGCGCAAAGCATATCTCAGTGCTGCTGAACGAATGTATTGAGAATCTTAACATAAAGCCGGACGGTATATATCTCGACGGCACTCTCGGTATGGGCGGACATTCTTATCAGATAGCCTCCCGCCTCACGACCGGCAGACTTATCGGTATAGACCGTGACGAGACCGCTATAGAGCGTGCCGGTGTTCGCCTCGCCCCGTTCGCGGATCGTGTAACACTTGTGCACGGCAATTTCTGCGACGCGGCGGCAATACTCGAATCGCTTGATATTCCGGAAGTTGACGGTATGCTGTTTGACCTCGGTGTTTCATCGCCGCAGCTTGATGAAACACAGCGGGGCTTTTCTTATATGCATGACGCTCCGCTGGATATGCGTATGGACTCCGGAGAAAAGCTGAGTGCATACGATATCGTTAATACATGGCCGGAGGACAGACTGAACCGTATTCTCTGGGACTACGGGGAAGAGCGCTATGCGCGGCGCATTACAGGTGCCATACTTGCGGCACGCCGGCAGAAGCCTATTGAGTCAACCCTTGAGCTTGTGGATATAATCAGGAGCGCTATGCCCGCTCCGGCACTTCGCGAAAAGCAGCACCCGGCAAAGCGGACCTTCCAGGCTATACGTATTGCCGTAAATGATGAACTGGGATCAATATCTGCTATGATGGAGACCGCGCCCGATAAGCTTCGAGTAGGCGGCAGACTGTGCGTTATCAGCTTTCACTCTCTCGAAGACAGAATAATCAAAAGTGCTATCGCCGCCCGTGAAAACGGCTGTACATGCCCGCGGGAGGCTCCGATATGCACCTGCGGCTTCATAAAAACCTTGAAAAGCGTCACAAGAAAGCCTATACTGCCTACGGAGGAAGAAATAGAACAGAACCCCCGCTCACGCAGCGCAAAGCTCCGCGTTGCAGAGAGGGTGTAATGTATGGGCAGAAACGAAAATAATAATGTCTGCGGTTCGCTGTTCCGCGCCATACTTATCCTCTTTTCCTGTGTGCTCATGGTATTCACTATGCTGTGTACGGTGCGGCTCGCCGCAATGAATGACAAGGCCTCCGCATCTGAAAAGCGAATACAGGAACTTTCGGCGGAAAACGATGTCCTGATTGCACACTATGAGAGCAGTATTGGACTGGATGAGATAGAACAGTATGCAACCGAAGTGCTCGGTATGCAGCGCTGCACACCGGGGCAGATAATATACCTTGAAGCCCCGGAAGCGCCGGGTGAGGGATAAACATAAGAGATGTGGTATTCGGATAAGCTGGTGAATATATTTTTATATCATGTCAGCAGGAGAGTACCATGCCTGAGAATAATGCAAAAACTCCCGTGAGATCCGGCCCGAGCCGGCAAATGCTGCGCCGCACTCTGTTTTTGATGGCAGTGTGCGGCATCGCCGCATTTTTAATATTGCTGCTTCGGCTCTATAAGCTTCAGATAACGGACCATGAGTATTACGAAAAACTCGCTATAAGTCAGCAGCTGCGTGAGGCACCGACAGCCACAGCCCGCGGGAAGATATATGACACTAATATGAACCTGCTTGCCGTCAGCGCCACGGTTGATAATGTCTATCTGAGCCCTGCCGAGATAGAGATGTACGGAGAAGACAGAAAACTCATTGCTGAGGGCTTATCGGAGATACTCGGACTCGACTATGACGATCTGTACGAAAAGACGGGTCAGACCGGTTCGTGGTACGTTACGGTCAAGCGCAAAGTTGAGGCTGAGGACGCCGAAAGGGTCAGAAAATTCAAGTCCGAAAACGATCTCAGCGGCGTCCGGCTTGAGACCGACACAAAACGCTATTATCCTAATTCGTCGCTGGCTTGCCATCTTATAGGCTTTGTAGGGACCGACAACAACGGACTCGAGGGCATCGAGGCTCAGTATGAGTCAGCACTTGCGGGCACAGCGGGGCGCACTGTCAGAACAACTAATGCCTACGGAACGGAGCTCCTTTTCGGTCAGTTCGAGGAGTATTATCCCGGAGAGAACGGCTACGATATTGTCACAACGATCGATACCACGATCCAATACTATATAGAAAAACACCTCAAGCAGGCCGTGGAGGATTACGATATCCAGAACGGTGCCGGCGCGATAGCGATGGATGTAAACACCGGAGCAATACTCGCGATGGCATCTATAGAAGGCTATGACCTGAATAATTTTTTAGCCGTAAGCGATAAGGCGCAGGCCATTGTCGACGCGGCAGCAACTCCGGAGGAGGCTCAGCAGCTTCTTGCGGCGGCGCAGGCAAAACAATGGCGCAACAAGGCGCTGTCGGACACCTATGAACCGGGGTCAACATTCAAAATAATCACGCTGTCCATGGCGCTCGAGGACGGAGCCGTTACTGAGAGCGACAGCTTTTTCTGCGGCGGAAATGTAAATGTGATCGGCCGTACCTCACCGATACGCTGCTGGAAAAGCGGAGGCCATGGCTCACAGAACCTTACACAGGCAGTGCAGCACTCGTGCAACGTCGCGTTTGTCAATATAGGCCAGCGCGTCGGCGCGGAGAGCTTTTACAAATACTGCGAGGGCTTCGGATTTCTGAATCTCAGCCCCGATCCGGATGCAAACCTCACTGCGACTACAGGCATAGATCTGGCAGGGGAGAGCGGCAGCATCTGGTGGAGCCAGAATACATTCTATTCGCCGAAAAATCTGTCGCAGCTTGCGGCGGCGTCGTTCGGGCAGACCTTTACGATCACGCCTCTTCAGCTCATCACCGCTGTCAGCGCATGCGTTAACGGCGGTAAGCTGATGAAGCCATATGTCGTCCGGCAGATGCTCAATTCCGACGGTACGCTTGCCTATGAGCGTGAGC
>CAKTNU010000161.1 GCA_934589325.1 uncultured Oscillospiraceae bacterium
GGCCGAGGGTCTTGTTGTAGGCCGCCATCTCGCGCTCGCCCTGCAGGACGTTGACCTCAACGGAGGTCTGGTTGTCAGCGGCGGTGGAGAATATCTGGCTCTTCTTGGTGGGGATGGTGGTGTTGCGCTCGATGAGCTTAGTGCATACGCCGCCGAGGGTCTCGATACCGAGAGACAGCGGAGTAACATCCAGCAGGAGTATGCCTTCGATGTCGCCGCCGAGAACGCCGCCCTGGATCGCCGCGCCGATGGCAACACACTCATCGGGGTTGATGCCCTTGAAGCCTTCCTTGCCGATCAGGGTCTTGACCATCTCCTGAACTGCGGGGATACGGCTGGAGCCGCCGACCAGCAGGACCTTGGAGATATCGCTGGGCTTCAGGCCGGAGTCGGACAGAGCCTGCTTCACGGGGCCGACGGTCTTTTCAACGAGGTGATGAGTCAGCTCGTTGAACTTTGCACGGGTCAGGGTAACGTCGAGGTGCTTCGGGCCGGTGGCATCGGCAGTGATGTACGGGAGGTTTATGTTAGAGGTGGTCACGCCGGACAGCTCGACCTTTGCCTTCTCTGCCGCTTCACGCAGACGCTGCATTGCGACCTTATCGGTGCTCAGGTCTATGCCCTCGGTCTTCTTGAACTCATCGACGAGGTACTTGGTGATGCATGCGTCGAAGTCGTCGCCGCCCAGACGGTTGTTGCCCGCGGTGGCCAGAACTTCGATAACGCCGTCGCCGATCTCCAGAACGGAGACATCGAAGGTGCCGCCGCCCAGGTCGTAGACCATGATCTTCTGATCGGCCTTTTCCTTATCCAGACCGTAAGCCAGTGCAGCTGCGGTCGGCTCGTTGATTATACGCTTGACGTCAAGACCGGCGATACGGCCTGCGTCCTTGGTCGCCTGACGCTGTGCGTCGGTGAAGTATGCGGGAACGGTGATGACCGCATCGGAGACGGACTGTCCCAGATATGCTTCCGCGTCGGATTTCAGCTTCTGCAGGATCATTGCGGAGATCTCCTGCGGAGTGTATGCCTTGTTGTCTATATTGACCTTGTAATCGGAACCCATCTCACGCTTGATGGAGGAGATGGTGCGGTCGGGGTTGGTGATGGCCTGACGCTTTGCGACCTGACCGACCATACGCTCGCCGGTCTTTGCAAATGCGACGACGGACGGAGTGGTGCGCGCACCTTCTGCGTTGGGGATGACGACTGCTTCGCCGCCTTCCATGACGGCCACACAGCTGTTAGTAGTACCGAGGTCTATACCAATGATCTTACTCATAATTGATTTCCTCCATTATATAAGAATAAATTTTTTACTGAGATTAAATATATAACTTAACAGCTCACGCTGCTGAGTCCTGTTTTATCGGCCGGGTGCTAATTTGCGACCTTGACCATGGCGAAGCGGATGACCTTCTCGCCGTATTTGAAGCCTTCCTGAAATACCTCGACGATCTCATTCTCGCCTTTTTCCTCGTCGTCCACATGCATCACCGCATTGTGAAGGCTCGGATCAAATTTCTGGCCGAGGCTTTCGATGCGGCTCACACCGAGCTTCTCAAGCGTGGTGTTGAACTGCGTCATTATCATCTCTACGCCTCTGCGGTAGGCCTCATCCTCCGTGCTCTGCGCCAGCGCACGTACCAGATTGTCATACACGGGCAGGAACTTTGAAACTGTGTCGGCCTTTATATCGCCGTACAGCCCTTCCTTTTCCTTCTGACTGCGCTTGCGGTAGTTGTCATACTCGGCCATCAGGCGGAGGTACTTATCGTTCGCGGTCTTGAGCTCATCGGCCGGGGAGGACTTCTTTTCCTCCTTTTTATCGGCCTTCTTTTTGTCCTTCTCAGACTTCTTGTCCTTTACCTCATTCTCCGTCTCCGAAGTCTCGGCGGACGCGGCCTCTTCCTTTGCGCCGCTGACAGTCTCAGCGTCCTTTACGTCCTGCTCCTGCTGGGGAGCGGTCTTTTTTTCGTCCTTATTATCTGCCATTCGGATCATCTCCCTTGATTATCAGCTTGTTATGCATTCCTTCCGGCGGAGCCTCTCCGCCGCCCAGCCGCCTCGACAGGCCTGCGGCCAGAAAGCTCAGCTTTGCGGCGACTGCGGAATAATCCATTCTCGTCGGCCCAACCACTCCGATGAGCCCGCGTGTGTTATCGCCCGCATCATAGCTTGCGATGACCACACTCGAATCCTTCAGCTCCTCGGCTACGTTCTCCGGCCCGATAAGCACCCGCACCTCATCGGTGCCGCCCATGCTCTCACTCGGCGGAAGGATATATCCTCCGCCGGAGAGATAGCTCATCAGGCGATGAGCCTTATCCGGGTCGCGGAACTCCGGCTGACTGAGCAGCCGGTTCTCACCGGAAATATAAGCCGACGGAGTATTTGCCTCGCTCAGGACCTCTATTGCAAAGGCCGATATAACACTTGTCAGGCCCATCGTGTCGTCTGCGGCACGCTCGGTGGAGCTTATCAGCAGCGGAGTTATCTGGTCGGCGGTAATGCCGGTAAAGCTGGCGTTAAAGAGGGAGGACAGCTTCTGCACCATGCTCTGATCCACGGAGATCGGCAGGTGCACCAAACGGTTCTTTACACTGTTGCTGCTGAGCATCACGACGATTATGAAAGTGTTCGCGTCAACATATATCAAATCAAAACGGCGTATCGTCACCGCGGTCTGGCTCGTCAGAGCCAGCGCGGGGAGATCCGTAAGCTGGGAGACCAGCTTGCTCACGTCGCTTATCGTGTCATCGAGCTGCTGCATTTTCTGGTTCATACGGCGGTTCATTTCCTCCGTCTCCTCCAGAGACAGCTTCTGCTTTTCCATCAGCTCGTTGACATACATCCGGTAGCCCAACGGAGTCGGCACACGGCCGGCCGAAGTGTGCGGCTGTTCGAGATAGCCCAAAGCCACCAGCTCCGCAAGCTCGTTGCGGATGGTCGCCGACGAGCAGCCCAGCCCTGCGTTCTGTGCAATGGCTTTGCTGCCCACAGGCTCCGCGGTCTTGATATATTCATCGACCACAGCGGCAAGTATTTTCTTTTTCCTATCGCTTATGACCATTTCAACATTCACCGCTTAGCACTCGCTTTTTCGGACTGTTGGCACTCTTACCTTTCGAGTGCTAATATACCACCGGCAGGTTTTATTGTCAATAGCTTCTGCGCGATTTAGAATTAAAATTCACATTTTGTACAATATTTTATATAAATTTCTGCTTGAGAATCTCATTATCTCCCGTACAGCATAAGACCCCCAGAGCCGATCGGCTCCGGGGGTCACAACTATCAAAAATTTCAGCGTTTGCGGCCGGGGATCCGGCGGCTTTATCTCTCTTCTCTGAAATATGCGAGGCCGAGAGATGCAGGCGGCTGATTCTCGCGCTTATTGCGCATGCTGGTGATGACGAGGACGATTATCGTGACGATATAGGGCAGCATCTTGTACAGCTCTTTCACCGCGAAATTCATGCCGCTCGGGATGAAGATATAGAGAATATACAGTCCGCCGAACAGGAACGACGAGATTATGCCCACATTCGGCCGCCAGATCGTGAAGATGACCAGTGCGATAGCAAGCCAGCCGCGGTCTCCGAATGCGTCGTTCGACCAGACGCCGCAGGCGTAGTCCATGACGTAATAAAGTCCGCCGAGTCCGGCTATCATGCTGCCGATGCAGGTGGCCTTATACTTATACTTATTGACATCTATACCGGCGGCGTCCGCGGTGTTCGGACTCTCGCCTACGGCACGGAGCTGGAGCCCGACGCGGGTACGCTTGAGGACATAGGCCGCAATGACGGCGATTATCACCGCGAGGTAAGCCAAGAAGCCGTAGGACAGGAATATCTTGCCGAACCAGCCGAGCTTATCGGCAAAGGGCAAGGCGCGGCTGTAATAGCTGCTGGTGGCGGAGAGGGCGATGGACGGAACCTCGCTGCCGGTGAGCTTTATCAGCGAACCGCCGAAGAAGTTGCCGAAGCCGACGCCGAAGGTCGTCAGTGCAAGGCCGGTGACGTTCTGGTTGGCGCGCAGGGTGACGGTCAGGAAGCAGTAGATAAGTCCCATGATGAGCGAGCCGAGCAGCGAGGAGAGCAGCGGGATCATAATGGCGAGGAAGCCGTTCATGCTGCCTGCGGC
>CAKTNU010000162.1 GCA_934589325.1 uncultured Oscillospiraceae bacterium
CCCGTCAAGGCGAAAAGGGCAAAAAGCACCGAAAAGACATGCTGTCAGGCGTGTCTGCCCTTGTTAACTGATGGTAAGCAAACCTGATACTATAATACAATGTCCCCACCAAAATGTGAAATTCCGGTTATTCATTGAAAAAATCGAAATTTTCGATCAAATGCCCACTTTTAAAACGCGGCTCACGGTGTTACCGTGAGCCGCATGATCAAATTGGGATCAGTACACGATGGCGAGCATCACGCTGGTGCAGATCCAGGAGATGACGGTAAGGATCGTGCCCATACGGATGAAGTCCTTGAAGCGGTAGCCGGCAGCGCAGGCCTGAGTCATAGGAGTGACGCAGATAGGAGTCATGATGCCGGTCTTGGTGCCGGAGCAGACAGCGATGAAAATGGGAACTGCGCTCAGGCCAAGGCCCTCGGCAATGGATGCCGCGATAGGCAGCATGATGGCAACGGTCGCGTTATCGGACATGAACGAGGACAGTATCGCCGCAACGAAGAACAGCACGATGCACACGCCGATGGTGGAGTTTGCGATGGGGCCTGCGATGGAGATGAAGAAGTTGCAGATAACTTCGGCAGCACCGGAGGAGCGGATAGCAGAGGAGATGCCTATGGAACCCGCGACGACGATGATGGTGCCCCAGGAGACGCAGCGCCATGCTTCCTTATCGGAAATGCAGCCGGTGAAGATCACGACAACGGTAGCTACCATGGAGACAAGGCCGTAGTTCTTGCCGGCGGCGATGAGTGCGACGGTGACGAGGAAGGTGATGCCTGCGACCCACTGCTTCCAGACGGGCTTTTCCTTGGTCTCGCCGGACTTTGCGGTCTCGGTAATGGGAACATCGGGGAAGTCGAACCACTTATCCTGCAGCTTGATACCGATAACTGCATAGAAGATGATGACAGCGATCATACCGGGCAGGTTTATCAGCAGCGGAGTGAAAACGTTCATCTGCTCGTAGCCCATCTCGACAAGCAGGGAGACAGCGGTGAGCATGGAGGTAGCGGAAATGGTCAGCAGGTTGTTGCCGTAGGTGCCGCCGAGACCGACGACCCAGTAGGCGTCCTTGCGCTGGATCTTGCCGTTGGAGGACAGGACGACTGCGTCGACTATCGGGAGCATGATTGCAACGACGATGGAGCCGTTGAGGAACACGCCGAGGATGGTCGCGATAATAAGCATTGCCATGACGAAGACCTTCTTGCTGCGGTCAAGGCGGAGCTTATTGATGACAACGGCTATTTTGTCAACAAGGCCGGTGGTAACGAAGGACTGGCCGAGAACGGTCAGGCCGACGACCAGCAGCAGGACCTTGTTTGCAAAGCCTGCGGTGACGGTCGCAAGGTCGGTAACGCCAAAGATGACGAGAGCTGCCATTGCTGCGAGGGTGGTGGATGCGAGGGAGATGCCGGGGATAGCGTAGAGCACGAGTGCCGCGATAAGGATTATTATCGCTATTGTACTTGCTGCCATGATTCTTTTCCTCTCTTTTTAATTTATACAATTATAAATTACTTGACGATGTAGTTGCGCAGAGAACGCTCGTAAATGCCGTGGATGATGTCGACATTCAGCTCCTCGGGGTGCTTGGTAAGACGCCACTTCTGGTTGAAGAAGCTGACGGACCACTCGTTTATCTCCTGCTCGGTGACGGTGATGTGCATATTGCGCTTGATGAGCGCCGCCATGTACTCGCACATATCGTCAAGATCCTTGAAGCCGCAGAGAGAGACGATGCGGTTAACATGAGCGACATTTTCCGGCTCCTTGAATACCTTCAGGTACTCGCCGAGGGAAACGGAGCAGCTCAGACCGTGGTTGACGCCCTTAAAGGTGGACAGCGCGTAGCCCATGCCGTGCGGGATGGTGGTTCCGGAGCGCATAAAGGCCATGCCGGAGATATTGGAGAACATAACGAGCTTGTCATAGTCCTCGCTGGTGAGGCACTGATTTCTCAGATTATCCTTGACCTGTGCAAACAGGGTGAAGGCAGCCTCTGCGTAGTATCTGTTCATCTGGTTGCTCTTCTTGTTGACATAGCTCTCGGCCGCATGAGCCAGAGCGTCCATTGCGCCGGTGCAAAGGATGAGGTCGGGCGCGTTCTCTATGTATCTGCCGTCGAGAAATGCCGCAATACAGAATACGGGGTGGG
The DNA here is from genome assembly GCA_934589325.1 of uncultured Oscillospiraceae bacterium. The sequence goes on from CAKTNU010000162.1 coordinate 2,165, forward strand.
AAATTGCCTGCTTGACGTGGGTCTCCTCATTGGTGACGACGGAGAATGCAGTGACCTCTGCGCCGGTGCCTGCGGTGGTGGGAACTGCGAACACAGGGACCTTGCCGTGAGAATAGAGTGCCTCGTGGGGCAGGGAGCCTTCGTAGAGGTTCTTTGCCGCGGCCTCTATGGTGTCGTCCTCCTCGGGGTAGTCAAGCAGCACGCTGACTGCCTTTGCAGAGTCGATAGAGGAGCCGCCGCCGATACCTATAAGGAAATCGGGCTTAAAGGCTCTGACCTCGGGCATCATCGCAACGAGCGAACGGATGGGGGGATTCTCCTCGACGTTTTCGGTGTAGCCGTACTCTATGCCGAGACTCTCAAGCAGAGCGCAGGCGTCCTTGAGGGCGATGTTCTCTCTGTTCTCGATGAAGCGGCTGGTGATGATGTAGGCTCTCTTGCCGTACCTCGGCAGAATGTTCTTGCCGTTCTCGGCAAGACTTCCCCGACCGTAGAAGAACATGGTCGGCACATAATTGGTATAGGCTTTCATATGTTTTCTCCTTTCACGCCGCGCTGGTAAACATATGCCCCACCGCAGCAATTATAAACATTTTTACTTTTCGAGCAGGCCGCATTTTTCAAGCGACTTCATATATATCCGCTCGATGTCCCCGGCGTCAAAGCGCTCGATATTCCGGCGCATACGCCCCTCGTCATGGCTGAAGCTCTCTATCCAAGCCCTTGCCTCCGCCTCGCTCACGCAGGGGCTGACGTTGCGGCTGATTATCTCTGCGAGGTAATCGCCCAGCTCGTCCGCGTCGGCGAAGCCGCACCTTTTCAGCTCGTCGTTCACTATCGCTATGCTCTCGGGCCTGCGGAAAGATTTCAGATACTCGGACATGCACACGCAGGAGGCCATGCCGTGGACGATATTTTTTTCACGCGTCAGCGGATAGCCCATGCCGTGCGGCAGCGTCGTGCTCGACTGCACCACCGCCATGCCCTGAACTGACGCGGCAAGCAGCATATCATCAAAATTCACGCCCTTGAGCTCGCGGTGCAGCAGCGCATCCTTATAGCCTCTGAACAGCTCGAAGCCCAGATCCGTGAGCATGCGGCTCGTATAGTTGCTGTTGACGTGCAGCGCACTCTCAAGGCCATGCGCCAGCGCGTCAAGAGCCCCGGCCTCCAGCAGCCACACCGGAGAATTTTCTATGTACCTCGCGTCAAGAAACGCGTCACGGAAGAAGCTGAACTGATCCATGCGCAGCTTGGTGTGCAGATCACTGCGGGTCAGCACCGCATAGCCTGCGACCTCCGAGCCGCTGCCGGCAGTCGTCGGTATGCCTATCAGCGGCAGTCTGCCCTGTCCCTTCTCGCCGGACCTTGCCTGATGGCCGCCGTAGAACACAGCGTATGCGTCGGCTCCCTTGGGGTACTTGATGAGAATATTTGCGGCTTTCGCGGTATCGAGTGCCGAACCGCCGCCGATAGCGACGATGCAGCTAGGGTCAAAGTCTATTATCGCATCGGACACCCGGCGTATGGACTCGACCGACGGATTTTCCTCGACCTCATCCCATAGGAAATACTCCGCGCCGTTTTCCCTAAGCACCGTGCAGACATCATCGAGCGCGATATTGCGGCAGCCTTCGGCGAAGCGGCTCGTTATCACAAATGCCCGCTCTCCCTTTCCGGGAAAGACCTCCGCATTGTCCGCGACACAGCCTCTCCCGACGAAGAGCGCCACCGGAGCATAATACTTAAAGCTGTACAATCTGAAAACTCCTTACATATAGTAGACAAACCAGATGACCGCACAGGTCACGATCAGAGATATCAGGTTTACGAGTCCGCCGACGCGGAAGTAATCCTTGAAGCGGTAGCCCGGGACCTGGATCATCGTCATCGGTGCAACGCTGACCGGCGTCGCGACCGCGACCTTTATGCCGGACGCGCAGGCAAGCACCATCGGTATCGGGTCGCAGCCCAGTGTCGCCG
>CAKTNU010000163.1 GCA_934589325.1 uncultured Oscillospiraceae bacterium
GCAGCAGATACTGCGACGGGTCGAAGCTGTGTCCCCGGTATGTCAGCACCAGCGGCGCCGACGTGAAAAACACGCTCGTGAGCACCACGAAATACAAAATACTCGTCACGATCCCGGCCGTCAGTGCGGTAGTTCCGATAATGGTCAGATATGTGCAGTTTGAGGCGTAGTGCTGGTCATGCAGGCGTCTGCGCGCCGTCTCGCAGATCTGTCTGCGCGTGGGGAAGCCGCTGTCCGGCGCTCCGGCCGGGGCGGGCGCACCGCAGCTCGTGCAGTAGGCACCCTCGTTTTGTTGCCCGCAATAGCAGGTCCACATAGTCATCGTCCTTTCCTTTTAATCGTTCCCGTTTTCTTCGCTTTCCTCTATGTCCTCCGGGAGTATCGTCATCAAATCGTCCCGGGTGGGCGCATCCATCGCGGCGACACGGTTCGACTGCCGGACGACCATGTCCTCAAAGCAGTTGCGCACGTCTCGGCCGTTGCCGAAATTGTCATCCCGTTCGGCGTAAAGCTCACCGAACAGCTTCAGTGCCGCGGTCTCGGCCTCCGGACTCAGTGTGTAGCCGTTTTTTCTGCACTGGCCGCGGAATATCTCCATGAGCTGCTCTCCGGTATAGTCCGGGAAAAAGAAATACTTGTTGAAGCGCGATTCGAGACCGGGGTTTGAATTTATGAACCTGGTCATCGGCTCGCTGTAGCCGGCAGCTATGACTATCAGGTCGTCACGGTGATCCTCCATGGCCTTGAGTATCGTCTCTATGGCCTCACGGCCGAAATCGTTCTCGCCGCCGGAGGCAAGAGAGTATGCCTCGTCGATAAACAGCACGCCGCCAAGTGCTGATTTTATGACCTCCTGTGTCTTGAGTGCAGTCTGGCCGACATAGCCCGCAACAAGACCGGAGCGGTCGACTTCTATGAGCTGTCCCTTGCTCAGCACCCCGATGGCGGCATACAGGCCGCCGACAAGCCGTGCGACCGTCGTCTTACCGGTGCCCGGATTGCCGAGGAACACCATGTGCAGGCTCATCGGCGGCACGGGCAGATCGTTCTCCTGCCGGAGGCGGCGCACCTTCATAAGATTTATGAGGCTCTTGACATCCTTTTTCACCTCATCCAGCCCGACCAGCGAATCAAGCTGTGCCATAAGCTCCTCAAGGCTCGGTTTTTCGGCCTCTGGCTGTGCCGGCTGCGCGGCCTTCGTTTCGCCGCCGGAGGTCTGCTGTACGGCCGGGTGCTTCTCGGCAAAGCCCGGCTCCATATTCGTCACATAGTCGAGGGGATTCAGCGCCTCTTTGGATTTCTTCACACCGGATGTATCGCATATTGCTGTCAGCTTATCAACGCACTCGGTAATATATTCGGCCTCGGCATAGCTCACGTCGTCGTCCGCGGCAGCAAGGTAGAGCAGTATATTTGTGAGCATACGGATAAATGTCCTTGATGCCTCTGTTCCGCGTTTTGCGTCCCGTTCGGCAAGATCCCAGAAGAAAACCGGCGGCATGAACATATCGCTGCCGCATACGGAGCTTGTCAGGGTCCAAAGCAGCCATTTCGGTTCGGGGCGGTTCTTGGAATATATCTGGTTTGCCATATCGACATGATGTTGGCTTATGCTGCCCGCCCTGCTCCACAGCTCCAGCGCGCAGCGCGTCACGAACTTATCCAGCTCGTCCGCCAGCGCGAAGCTCCCGACGCGATAAAATGCGTCGGTGTTGGCTATATATATTTTATGAAATTCCTCCGGTGAGCGGTTCCATGTCGTAGGCATATCTCATTTCTCCTGATGTTATTGGTATTGTATCAAATATTATAAACCCCCGAAATGATCTTGGCAACGAGCATTTCGGGGTAAAGGCCTGTTTTTTACTTCCGCGGCGGGCAGAAGCGCACTGCGCGGCTCTGCTGTCTCTTGCCGGGCATAAGTTCGGCCGCGCCGTCGGCACTCGGTGCATCCCCCGTCCGGGCGGCAGTCACGCGCTTCCACACCTCTTCAAAGCCCTCAAGCCGCTTTGATATCTCCTTATTATCCATGTACATCACCCATCCGAGCTTATTATATGGCCGCGCCCTATGAAATGTGCTGCCACGAAACATTGGCAGCCGCCGATAAAAGAAGCCGTGGATCGGAACAGACTCCGATCCACGGCTGTTTTTTTATTTCTTCTTGGGGTTGAACTTCACGGTCGGCTTATAGAATTCAAATATCACGCCGTCCCTGCCGCGCTCGTTCTTCGGCTCATGCGAGGTCCAGCCTATCTTCATCGCCCCGAGTCTCTCCGCCAGACGGACAGTCGCCGGGCGGAAGCCGATGCGGTAGGCCATGAACTGCGGCCGGGAGATAAAGTTCATGAGTCCGCGGCTGAGCATAAACGTCAGAGGCTTGGGCATATTCTCATAGCGCGACTGCGGCATCGCGAGCTGCCCGCGCAGAAGCTCGGGCGCATGGAAGCGAAACCACGAGACTATTGTCGGGTCAAAGCTCTCGATACATACATCGCCGCGGTAGTCGGCGAGTATAGCATAGGTCTTTTCGCATAGCTCACGGTCGCGGCGGCCGGTCTTGAGCTCAACTATCAGCGGGCCTCTGCCGCGTATCACCGCAAGAACGTCCGTGAACAGCGGTATCGTCTGCTCGCTGCCGCAAAGCCTGAGCTGCTGCAGCTCGGCAAGGGTCTTTTCGTCCACGCGGCTATGTACGCCGCAGACGCGGTCGAGAGTGTCGTCGTGGAACACGACGACCTGCCCGTCCTTTGAAAGCTGAACATCAAGCTCTATGCCATAGCCTGCGCGAGCCGCAAGCTCAAATGCGGGAAGTGAATTTTCGGGTACGCTCATGTCTCGGGAATGAAGGCCCCGGTGAGCAAAATTCATGTTCTGGAACGGTGCCTTCTGGCGCTTTGTAGCACGTCCGGGTGCGAGCATAAACAGCGGCACCGCTGCCGCGGCTGCCGCAAGACCTGCATAATGGAGCTTCTTGTTCATATAACATACCTCCTGAGAGTCTTATCTGTAATCTGTATCGATCCGCAGGGGCAGGCGCCCGACAAAATTCAGATACGACGGGAATATGCGCTGTCAGTTCTGTCCGCCCTTGTCTATCGATACTAATATTACCACTAAATATGCACGGCAGTCAATTTTCAAAACTGCCGAATTGCCCAAATTTTTATCCGCCCGGGGCGTTGACATGTCATGCGCTCCGTGGTACCCTTGCTTTATCTCTTTTCTTTCTGAGGAGCCGTAACGATGAAAACCGCAAAAATCCTTCTGACCGGCTTTACTCCCTTCGGCGGCGAGAGCGTAAATCCCGCGCTGGAGGCCGTGAAGCTGGTAAAATCGCCACTTCCGGAGATAGAGCTGATAAAGCTCGAGGTGCCGACCGTATTCGCCCGTTCGGGTGAGCTTGTGACGGCGGCAATGGATAAATATCTGCCGGACGCTGTCATATGCGTCGGTCAGGCCGCCGGCCGCAGCGCCGTAACACCGGAGCGCATCGCGATAAACGTTGACGATGCCCGCATACCCGACAACGACGGAGCACAGCCTGTCGATAAGCCGATAGCGGCGGACGGTCCCGCAGCATATTTCGCGACGCTGCCGATAAAAGCCGTCGTTCAGGCGATACGCGCCGCCGGAGTCCCGGCCGAGGTATCGAACAGCGCCGGAACATATGTCTGCAACCACCTGATGTACGCCGTCCTTCACCACACGGCAACGGATCATCCCGGCATGCGTGCCGGCTTCATACATGTTCCGTGCATCCCGGAGCAGACGGTCGGGAAGGATATCCCCTCCCTGCCGCTGGATCGGATCGTGGTCGCTCTTGAAGCGGCAATAACAGCGGTGATATAAAAACTCTGCCTGAAAATCAGGCAGAGTTTTTGTTTAATCGTCGTCGCCGAGAGCCTCAAGCCCCTTTGCGTTTGCGACCTTATTGGCCTTGATGTTCTTGACAAGCGCCGTGAACACGCCGAAGCTGCACAGAATGAGCACCGACGAATACACCGGCAGGGCGCGCCATGCGCCGGTAGCGTCGAACACGAAGCCGAGGAACACCGGGGTGATGGTCTGTGCGGACATGCTGGCGGTGTAGTAATAGCCGGTGAACTTGCCGATCTTCTTCGAGGAG
>CAKTNU010000164.1 GCA_934589325.1 uncultured Oscillospiraceae bacterium
CGGCTGCGGAGGCGGCAGCACGAAGAATACAGGAGAGAGCGAGTATATATCTTGCTGAACAGTATGCATGATGACACCGGGGCTTCCCAATGCGGCGTGAGACTGCATATAATGGGATAGGCGGCGTATGACGCTGTCTAATCCCATTATGGGGAGGAAATTATGGACGAAAAAGAATACTACGGCATGAAGATATACGCCAATTCCGTCTGCGGTGGAGGCAGCGGAAATGGCTGCTGCTCATGCACCGGCCCGGCCGGGCCGATGGGCCCGCAGGGGCCTGCCGGTCCACAAGGTGTGATAGGCCCTCAAGGTGCAGTAGGCCCTCAAGGTCCACAGGGACCCGCGGGAGCAACCGGTGCGACCGGTGCAACAGGACCGCAGGGCCCACAGGGACCTGCAGGGACGGCAGCAACGAATGAGAACGCAATGCTTTACAACACCGATGCGCAGACGGTCGCGGCGGGCGGCACGCTGTCACTGCCGGCGAACGCGATAAACTCCACGGGCAGCATAACGGCCTCCGGCACCACCGGTGTGACGCTGGCACCGGGGCAGTATCTCGTGACCTTTGTGTCCGATGTGAATGTTGCCGAGGCGGGGACGCTCGGGGCGGCTCTCGAGCTCGGCGGCGCGGCACTGCCGTATGCGGTAACGGCCGAGACGCAGGATGCAGCCGGTGCGGACAGAATAACGCTGACTGCGATAGTCAGTCCGACCACTGCGCAGCCGCTGACGGTGATAAACAGCAGCGGCTCGTCCAACACCTATACGAACAGCACGCTCACAATAGTGAAGCTTGCGTAAATACAAAGGGGCCGGTTAAAACGGCTCCTTTGTATTTACATAATCAAATTTACATAATATTTGAACAGCGAACGACCGAATGTTTATGCGGGGATACGCTTAACGACCTGCGGCGCAAGGATGGTACAGGCAATGATCTTCAGTGCATCGCCGGGCAGAAAAACCAACATTCCGTCACGTATCAAAGACCAAAAAGCGAGCGGCTGCCCGCGGTACAGGCCGAATATCATTGCCATATACGGCAGACCGAAGAGGTACAGCACACCGAGTCCGGCAGCGCAGGCCGCGGCTATGCGGCCGGGACTCACGCTGCCGGCGCTGATGCGGCCAATGAGCCATGCGGCGGGGATCAGCCCAAGCAGAAAGCCGAACGACGGATACAGCACGTAGCCGAGTCCGCCTCCGGCCGTAAATATAGGGAGACCGACGAGACCAAGCAGAACATATATCGCCTGCGAAGCGGCACCCCAGCCTGCGCCGAGCACCAGCCCGGCCATTGCGGTAAAGAAGAATTGCAAAGTTATGGCCGAGAGCGCAAAGGGGATGCGAATGAATGCGCCGACGGCAGTGAGAGCTGCAAACATGGCGCAGCGCAGAAGGAGACGTGTGTTGAGTCGGGTCATATGAATTTCTCCGGAATATTTTTCGATAACGCGGCGCAGAGAGTTTTCGGATATACCAATGAAGTGTTCTTGACATACCGAGGCCTCCCATACGGGAGGCCTGAAAGCTTAACTGTAGATATCATTGGTGTCCATGAGCATGACGTCGACCTCAAAGGTGTCTCCGTCGCGCCAGAGCTTGAAATGGATGGTATCCCCGACCTGAAGATCGCTCTTAACGGCAGCAACATCCTCAGTGGTTTTGACTTCTGTCCCGTTGCACTCAAGAAGAATGTCACCAACCTTGATGCCCTTGGCCTCTGCGTCAGAGCCGGGAGTGACGGCGGAGATGTACAGACCGCTCGGAATGTCATAGTGCGAGGAGGCATTTTCGGGTATCGCGCCGACGGTAATGCCGATAGACGGACGGCCCCTGACCTCGCCGTCGCGGACGAGCGCGTTTACTATGTCGCGCATTGTTGTGCTGGGAATGGCGAAGCCGATACCCTCGATGCTGGAGTATGAGGACATCATCTTCATGTTGGTCACGCCGATGACCTGCCCATACATGTTGAACAGCGGGCCGCCGGAGTTGCCTTCGTTGAGCGCGGCATTGGTCTGCATAAGCGTCATGCTGCGGCCGTTGTAGTTCACGCCGCGGTTTATAGCGGAGATAACGCCGTTTGTCAGCGTCATGCGGAATTCCTCGCCCAGAGGATTGCCGATCGCGGCGACTGCGTCGCCTACGGCGAGCTCAGCGCTGTCCCCTACGGTAACTGGGCTGAGGCCGATGCCCTTGACCTTAAGGACGGCTATGTCGCTTATCGCATCGGCTCCAACAAGGGTGGCGTTTAGGACAGTGTCGTCATATAGAGTGACGGTAGCACTGTCGGCACCGTTTATGACATGAGTGTTCGTGACTATCAGGCCGTCGGAGGTCAGCACGAAGCCGGTGCCCCAGCTGTAGCCGCTCTGACCGTCAGTATAGGCGGAGATGCCGACAACAGATTTGTAGCTGTTCTCGTAGAGTTCGCCAAGCGTCAGCTCGCTGCTTCCGGACTTTTCCGTGAGGGTGAGCTCGTAGTCAATGGGCAGCTTTGCCCGGGGAATATTTATCTCTGCAACATCTGTGGTCGTCTTGGTGTAGTACTGGTCGAAGAAATCCTGCCAGTTCTCGGGCATATCTCCGTTCGTGCTCGGGTCTGCGGCGATGCTCTGCCCACGTTCGGCGAAGATGAGCGAGGTCGCGACAAGCAGTATCGCGAGCACGCAGACGATGGCGATAATGCGCACGGACCTTTTCTTCTTGTTCTCCTTCGGCGTAGGTGCACTCATCGAAGGAACAGACTGCAGCGGAGCGTACCAGTTGTCGTTGCTGTACCAGTTGTTTGCCATAAAAATGACCTCTTTTTATAAAAATAGGGAAGTGCGGGAGCGGATATTCAACATCAAAGTCAGCCGGAGTACGGAGACATTGTCGGCAGTGTTGTTCAGAACAGGTTTTTCTTTTCGCAAGGCTCGTTTTTGGCGAGGGCGAGAGTGAATACAAATTCGGTGACACCGTCGCGGCTTGTGACGGCAATGTCCTCGTCGTGGCTGTTGATTATCGATTTGACCAGATACAGCCCAAGACCGACGCCGTCCTTATCGAGACTGCGCGAACGGTCAGACTTATGGAAGCGGTCAAAGATAAACGGCAGGTCGTCCGGCGGTATCGTTTCGCCGACGTCGCGGACGGCAACGTATGCCTTGCCGCAGTCCTTGTATATGCGCACGGTGATGCAGCTGCCGGGGCTTGCGAATTTGACGGCATTGTCAAGCAGGTTATATATTACCTGCGTGATGGCGTCCTTATCCGCATGCACCATGATGTGGTTATCCGGAAGCTGCGGGTCGACGTCCAGATCCTTCTTGGTCGCCCGGCTCTCAAAGCTGAGCAGAGTCTGCAGCGTGAGCTCCGTCAGGTCAAAATCCGAGCGGCGCGTCGGATCGGCGGCGCGGTTGCGAAGCTGCGATACGTCAAGCATATCGCGCACGAGCCGGGACAGGCGCTTTGTCTCGTCGCTTATGGCGCGAAGATATTTTTTCTCGTCCTCGGGCGGGATAGTTCCGTCCAACAGCCCCTCGGCAAAGCCGGATATCGTAGTCATCGGGGTGCGCAGTTCATGCGAGATGTTTGCGATAAATTCGCTTCGGCGCTCCTCAGATTTCTCAAGCGAATCGGCCATCTTGTTGAACGAATCTATCAATGCGCCCATTTCGTCGGTCGGATCCTCACGCTGGCGGACGCGCACCGAAAAATCTCCGCGGGCAAAGCGCCGTGCAGCCGAAGCCATTTCGTCCAGAGGCTTTGCCATGTGCTTCGAGTACATCAGTGACACGAGCATTGCCGCGGCAAATACGCTCACCGTAACTATTGCGGTTATGCCCGTCAGCGACGACCAGGTTTTCAGAATATTGTCAACTACGTTTGTGACGAACACATAGCCGATGACGTCGTCGGCGTCGGAGCCGGAGACTATCGGCCTGGCGACGGCGTAGCGCTTATTTTCATACATACCGCCGAGACTGCTCATCTGGTCGTATTCGCCGGTAGCGGTAAGCACGGTCATGACGTCCTCCGGCATATCACGGCCGAGGTGCTCGCATGTCGGCGCCCGGTCGGAGCAGGAGACGATCCTGCCGTTCTCCACCTCGCAGACCACC
>CAKTNU010000165.1 GCA_934589325.1 uncultured Oscillospiraceae bacterium
GGTATCAGCACCTTCCGCAGCAGCGTGGTGGTGGAAAAGGGTGCCAAGGGCGCCAAGTCCGCCGTGTCGTGTCAGTCGCTGATGCTGGACTCTGAGTCCCGCTCCGACACCATTCCTGCCATGGACATCCGAACAAAGGATGCTGCTATCGGCCACGAGGCCAAGATCGGCGCCATAAGCAACGAGGCGGTGTTCTACCTGATGAGCCGCGGCATGAGCGAGGAGGACGCACGTGCACTGATCGTCAGCGGCTTTGCCGACAACGTATCCAAGGAGCTGCCTGTAGAGTATGCCGTGGAGATGAACAATCTCATCCGGCTTGAGATGAAGGGCAGCATTGGATGAAAGGAGTTTGTATATGAGTGAAACGATTTTGATAAACAGGCTCCCGACCCGAACTTGGAACCGGCTGGGCGTCAACGAAACGGCTCTGGAGTGGGGCACACCCGCGGATCTGGGCACGGAGAGAATCGCCGCAGAGGGTCAGACTGTGCGGCTGGACATTGCGGACGGCGGCAAGTGCGGCGAGAAGACTGTGGACATTCACGCCCCGGAGGGGCAGAATGTCACCGTGTTTGAGACGATGAGGGCGGAAAGCGACCTTCTTGTGCGCACGGCGATACGTGTAGAGAAGGACGCAAAGGTGCGGCTGGTTCAGATACAGAACACGGCAAAGGCTTCGCGCCTCCGGCTGGAGACGAGCGGCGAATGCGCCGAGAACGGTCAGGTGGAACTGGTTCAGATCCTGCTTGGCTGCGGCGATATCTACAGCGATGGCCGCTTCGAGCTGAACGGCACCGGCGCGGGCTTCACGGCCGGTATAGGCTATCTGGGTCAGAAGCAGCAGACCTTGGATATGAACCTTGCGGTGAACCACTGGGGTCAGAAGACTACCAGCGAGATAAATGCCTCAGGTGCGCTGAAGGACGATGCGCAGAAGATATTCCGCGGGACTATCGACTTCAAAAAGGGCTCTGCCGGCTCCATCGGCAACGAGCAGGAGACAGTCCTGATGCTGGGCGACGGCGCTGCCAATAAGACGGTGCCGCTGATACTGTGCGCCGAGGAGAATGTCGTGGGCAACCATGGCGCGACTATCGGTGAGCTGGACGAGGACACGCTGTTCTATTTCGAGAGCCGCGGCATCTCCGCGGCGGAAGCGGAAAATATCATGGCTCGCGCCGCGATCGAGCGGCTGGCGCGCACGCTGGAGGATGAAACGGCGCAATCTGCGATCCTCGCCGAGCTGGAGGAGGTCCTGTAAGATGACGCATATATATCGGGACGATTTCCCACTGCTGAAAAGTCAGGACATAGCATATCTGGATAATGCTGCAACGGCTCAGCGCCCGCAGTGTGTAATGGATGCCGTGACCGAGTTTTATCAGACCAAGAATGCAAACCCGCTCCGCGGCCTGTATCCCCTGAGCGTCACTGCTACAGAGAGCTATGAGAGTGCGCGAGAGGCCGTCCGGGAATTTGTGAACGCAAAGAGCAGCCGCGAGATCATATTCACGCGGAATACGACCGAGAGCATCAATCTGGTGGCTTACAGCTACGGACTCTCGCATGTGAAGGCCGGGGACGAGGTGCTGGTGTCCATCATGGAGCATCACAGCAACCTCCTGCCTTGGCAGATGGTCTGCCGCCATACCGGTGCGATTCTCAAGTTCATGGAATGTGAAATGGACGGCAGCCTTGATCTCAACAAGGTCGAAGCTCTCATCACTGACAGGACAAAGATCGTAGCCTGCACTCAGGTCTCAAATGTCCTGGGCAGGGTGAATCCCATCCGGGAGATCGCGGAGCTTGCGCACCGTGTCGGCGCTGTCATGGTGGTGGACGGCGCGCAGAGCACACCGCACGTCCCGGTGGATGTGCAGGCGCTGGGTGCAGACTTCTTCGCCTTTTCCGGCCATAAGGTCTATGGACCCATGGGTATCGGCGTGCTGTACGGCCGCGAAGAGCTGCTGAACGCCATGCCGCCGTTCCTTACCGGCGGAGAAATGATAGAGTCTGTTACCCGTGAGTCTGCGGTCTTTGCGGAGCTGCCTCATAAGTTCGAGGCCGGTACGGTCAATGCGGCAGACGCCGTGGGGCTGCATGCGGCAATCGACTATGTCAAGAGTATCGGCTTCGAGCAGATGCACCGGCAGGAGGCCGCGCTGACCCGCCGGGCGATGGAGGGAATACGCGGTATTCCATGCGTACATGTACTCGGTTCGGAGAATCCGGAGGAGCATTGCGGTATCATCACCTTCACAGTCGACGGTGTACACCCCCATGATATCAGCGAAATTCTCGCAAGCGACGGCGTAGCTATCCGTGCGGGGCATCATTGTGCCCAGCCGCTGCTGGCCTATCTGAAGCATCCGTCTACCGCTCGCGCAAGTCTTGCGTTTTATAATACGGAGGCGGAGATCGACCGACTGCTTGACAGCCTGTCCACATTGAGGGAGCGCATGGGTTATGGAAAATAGAAGCTTTTACAACGAAATTCTCACCGAGCACAATCTGCATCCGGAGTTCAAGCATGACATGCCGGAGGCCGACATCGTGCTGGAGGGCGTAAATCCGAGCTGCGGCGATGATATTTTCCTCAAGCTGAAGCTTGACGGCGATGTGATCGCGGATGGTGCATTCGTCGGCGATGGCTGCGCCATATCGCAGGCTTCGGCAGATATCATGCTGGGCATGATCATCGGGAAAAAGAAGGAAGACGCACTGAAGATGGGCGAGGTCTTTCTGAAAATGATCCAGGGCGAAGCGACGGAGGAGGAGATCGACAGCTTGGAAGAGGCCTCCGCTCTCCGAGATATTGCCCACATGCCCGCACGAGTAAAGTGCGCGGTGCTCGGGTGGCGGACATTGAAAGAGGCGCTGCAGGACGGAGCCGAGCAGAAGTGACTGTGCCTGACTGCGCAGGAATGCGGTATCTTATGATCCGGCTGCCGCACATCATCGTCGATTCCCGCTTAACAGCCTTTTGTGAAAAATTACCCATAAGTTTAGCTGCTGCGCGGCGTCCATGCTTATAGCCACTGCAGCGTAGAAATCCCGCCGCGGAGATTCTCCGCAGCGGGATTTATCTTTGAGCCGAAGTGACTGAAAAGCCTTATATCGATTAGCCTATGAGTACCTCATATATCTCTGTTAGACTGCAGCGATCGCCCGCCCGGGTGCAATGTGCTGCGAGAAGGGGAGCGCATGTTGACCAAGCAGCTCTGCTCTGAAAATTCAAGCTGCACTTCAGGCAATTTTTTCTATCGATGCTGCAGACAGCCTGCGCGATAATATGGGATACAGGCAAAATTGGCAGCGTTTGTAGGATAATTGTGCGCTGTGCGATCTTTACTTGCTTCCACCAACAGTTATTTTTTGTAAGAGGAATAAAAAATAGATTTATTATCCCGCATCGATTTTGCAATATCGCTCTCGAAAAATCAACTATTTTGAGCATAAATTACAGGTTTTGTTGACATCGGATGTAAAATATGGTAACCTCCAAGTAAGCTGAGTAATGAAAATATAAGGCTATCATAAGTTGACAACCTGAGCTATATTCCAGCTTTTGAAGATATTATCATGGAGGAGCATATGAAACGATACATTGCTGTTGTTATAGTGCTTTCTATGCTTTTTATAAGCGGCTGCACTAGCAATAGAACCGAAACTGTACAGATGACGAATCCGGCCGAAGCTGATGTACTTAACACAACGCTTGGATATGTACCTGCCAAGGTTTCCGTACCCGATTGGCTTGAAAGCATTTGGGGCTGGGATACGTATAATGATACTCTATGGCTTGGAGTTCAAAAACCCGACGGTGACTTGCTTGTCGCCAGCTATGATACGATTTCTGACAGTTGGCAGAGCTTCGCATTGGAGACAAAAGATATACATAACCCTGTGCCGCTGTGTGTATCTGTTTCAGGAGATTCGTTTTGGGTACTGCTTAAGGAGAGTTACACAGAGGCAGATATCAAAGGCGGAGCGAATTTAGATGAGTTGGGATATTATGTTATCTCTACCGAACTCAGCAAAAAGAATTCAATATGCAGCCGCATACCGTTTGCAGGAGACAGCAGCACCGAGGGGGATGGTG
>CAKTNU010000166.1 GCA_934589325.1 uncultured Oscillospiraceae bacterium
CCATCCTCAGAGAGAAGAGCACCTCCGTCAAGGAATTCCGTGAGCTTATCTCCGAGATAGCGATGCTGATGTGCTATGAGGCCACCCGTGATCTCCCCCTTGAGGAAGTCACCGTTGAGACCCCTGTCGCCACCGCAGTGTGCCACCGTCTCGCAGGCAAGAAGCTCGCAATAGTCCCCATCCTCCGCGCCGGTCTCGGCATGGTGGACGGCATGGTCAGCCTTATCCCCAACGCAAAGGTCGGTCACATCGGCCTGTTCCGTGATCCTGAAACTCATGAGCCGGTAAAGTACTACTACAAGATGCCCGCCGATATCGCCGAGCGCGATATCATCGTCGTCGACCCGATGCTCGCCACTGGCGGCTCTGCATCAGCGGCTATCCAGTTTTTGAAGGAGGACGGCGTAAAGCACATCAAGCTCATGTGCATCATCGGCTGCCCAGAGGGTATCGCCCGCATTCAGGCGGATCACCCCGATGTTGACATCTACGTTGCAGCCTGCGATGAGCGCCTGAACGAGCATGCATATATAGTCCCCGGCCTCGGCGATGCAGGCGACCGCATCTTCGGAACCAAGTAAGCTCAGATCATAATATAAAAACAAGAAAAGCGAAGGGATTTCCCTTCGCTTTTCTTCGTCAGATAAGGCCTTCGGAACATTTTATTCCACCAGCTCCAGCAGCGCGGGCGCCGCAGCATCGGCAAACAGGCGTATCGCGGCCAGCGCCTCCTGCAGCGTATTGCCGCTGCTGCCGACCTCCATTATCAGCGAACCTCGGGTAAGGTGCAGATTATACCTCTGCGGCACGAGGTCTACCGGGCGCATCAGCGTCGCATGGCGGAGGCTGACCGCCTCCTGCAGATACAGCGCCAGTGCGAGATTTGAGCGCCAGTCCGGATTCGGCAGGCCGCTCTCATCGGTACCGGACAGCAGCATTATCTGGCTTGCGCACACGCCGCTCTCCTCGGCCATAGTCTTGTACACCACACCGTCCGCGCCCAGCGCATCGCGGTGCATATCTATCACGATGCCGATGCTTGGATAATCGGCAAGATATTGCTCCACGGCCGCACCGGAACGGCTGTAGCTGCCGGTGTAGCTCGGGTAATCGTATATTCCTCTGTCATGGATCACGTTCAGTCCGGCCTCGGTCAGCAGCGCAGTCAGCTCGTCGCCGATACGCACGATATTATAGTCCGTGTCCTCGGTACGGCAGGTATCGCTGGCCTCGTAGCGGTCTAGACCGGCCGGGGTATATGCCTCGCTGCTGTGGGTGTGGATTATCAGTATCTGCGGCTCGTCCGCCCGGAGGACTATGTCCGGCCCCTGCATAAGTATCGCGGCAATGTCGACAGGGTAGGAGGTCTCATTCTTTATGCTCAGGCCGCCTGTTATCGTCGTAGGCAGTATGCCGTCATCCGGGGCGGGCGGCTCGGGTGTCGGAGTCGGGTCCGGCGTCGGTGACAGAGTCGGGCTTGTCTCTGGAAGCTCCGTGCCGGACGGAGCCATGACCGGTTTGTGCGCGGTGTCGGTCACGACGGTGACGTTCCGCATCCGCTCAGGATCGATCCCGCGCAGCACCGCCGTTCTGATCCGCTCTGCCGCTCCGCCTGCCGCGGCAAGGTATATAAGCAGTGCTGCGGCACCCGCCGCGGCCAGTTTTTTTGATGCCTTCATCCCGCTCGCCGCCCCCTCTCCATAATTATCTATGCGGCGAAAAAGCCCGTTATCCGGCCGCTTATGCCGAATGGACTTGACATCAGGCGGCAGAAGCACTAAAATTAGTTTGGTAATCTATATAAAAGAGGTACACACATATGCAGATAAGCTACAGACCCAAGGGAGTATGCTCCAAGCTGATGGAGCTGGATATCGAGGACGGCAGGATACAGAGCCTTAAGGTGACCGGCGGATGCAGCGGCAATTTGCAGGGCATATCCAGCCTTGTCGCAGGCATGGACGTTGATGAAGCCATCAGCCGTCTTGAGGGCATACGCTGCGGCTATAAAAGCACCTCCTGTCCCGACCAGATCGCGCAGGCTCTCAAGGAATACAAATCTCAGCAGGGCTGATATATGAGGAGACATTTCAGAACCGCGCTGTGCCTTCTGCTGGCACTGTGCCTTGTCTGCGGCATCGCCGTCTCCGCCGCGGCGGACAACTCGCCGAAAACCGACCTGCGCATATATCTTGACGGTCTGCTCCGCGGGCGCGCATATCTCGAGAATGACAAGGTCTATGTCTCGATGGAGTCTATAAGCGAGTTCTACTCGCTCGATATCTCGGCCGTATTTGAAAACGGTGAGCTGTACTTCACCGGGCCGGACTTCGACATGTACGTCAACACCACTCTGGGCTACACACGCGTCAATGGCCGCTACCTCTACACGCCCGATGGGTACTTCCGCATCGGCGGGCAGATATATCTGCCGGTGGAGGTTCTGGCAAAGATATTCGGCTTTACATACAGCATACAGGAGGACGAGCAGCCGCGGCTCGAGCTTGAGAGCGGCGGGATCGACATCATCCGCGGCGGAGAGAACTACTACGAGATAAACTTCAAGTCGGAAGATATCTTCTGGCTGTCGCGCATAATCCGCGCCGAGGCGCAGACCGAGCCGCTGGCATGCATGATAGGCGTGGGCAACGTCGTATATAACCGCGTAGCCTACGAGGAATACCCGGACTCCGTGTTTGACGTGATATTCGACGAGAAGTACGGCCAGCAGTTTGAGCCCGTCGGCAACGGCAGCGTATTTCAGGATCCGACTCCCGAATCCACGATAGCTACATACCTCGTTCTCGAGGGCTACAACACCGTCGGCGACAGCATGTATTTCCTCAATCCGTATCTCGCGGACGATACATGGTTCCGCACTGCGCTGACCTACTGCTGCACATGGGGCAGGACCGACTTCTATCTTGAGAAATGACCTACTGATAAGGGGAAACACATGCTTCTTGAAGACACCCTGAGCTCGGGCTTTGCGGCACTCGGCATTACGCCGGACAGCAGAGCCGCCGAACGCTACCGCATATATTTCGAGCATCTTGAAAAGATGAACGCCGTCATGAACCTGACCGCGATAAGCGGCGAGGCTGATGTTGCGCGCCTGCATTTTTTGGACTGTGCGGCGCTGCTCGGCATGGCGGATCTTCACGGCAAACGAGTCATCGACGTCGGCACCGGGGCCGGTTTTCCCGGTCTCGCGCTTAAGATCGCCTGCCCGGATATTCGGCTGACTCTGCTGGACAGTCTCGACAAGCGTATCGGCTTCCTGCGTGAGACCTGCGGGCTGCTCGGCTTTGACGATGTGGACTGCATCCATGCAAGAGCCGAGGAAGCGCCGGAGGAGTTCAGAGGCAGCTTCGACGCTGCGGCTTCACGCGCCGTTGCAAGGCTGAATCTTCTGTGTGAGCTTTGCCTGCCATTGGTAAAGACCGGCGGTATATTCATCGCGATGAAGGGGCCGGAATGTGAAGATGAGCT
The DNA here is from genome assembly GCA_934589325.1 of uncultured Oscillospiraceae bacterium. The sequence continues at coordinate 3,493 of CAKTNU010000166.1, forward strand.
GGGCGAGGCCAGGCACGCGATAAAGCTTCTCGGCGGAGAGCTGGATTCCGTGAACAAATATCAGATCCCCGGCACAGATGTGACCCACAGCGCGGTAATTGTCCGAAAGATCTCCGACACGCCGAAAAAATACCCGCGCCGCTGGGCGCAGATAAAAAAGCAGCCGCTATAGGCCGAATATAGTTCAAAAATCCCTGAGAATTTCTTCTCAGGGATTTTTACCATCATTCGTTCAGCAGCTTTTCAAGCTTCTCCGGACTGTCAACGATGACAGACGCACCTGCGTTTATCAGCGTTTCACGGCTGCGGAAGCCCCAGCTCACACTGATGCAGGGAAGTCCGGCATTGCGGGCGGTGAGGATATCCACCTCGGAGTCGCCTACGTAGACTGCGCCGTCCTTGCCCTCACCCATGAATTTAAGCGCGGCCTCGGCCGTATCCGGCCACGGCTTGCGCCGTACACCGTCACTCTCGCCGACGGCAGTCTCCAGCACACCTGGGAAGAACTTCTCTGCCAGCTCCTTGACCGATTCGTC